>NZ_JAEQDE010000089.1:0-33402 GCF_020737865.1 Microcoleus sp. PH2017_35_SFW_U_B | reverse complement strand
GGAACGAAGCATAAGCCCTAGCCCTTTCAGGGCGGCTTCGCCAACGGGCAGGCTTCGCCAACGCAGTATCTATTTTTCATAGGGTTTTACCCCCAGGGCTGTCTTAAGTTAACCGTATTGTCTTATAGTCAAGGCTGGTGTTTTTTTGTCCCTGCACCTATCTAAATTATCTGGTTTTTGACATCATAAGTATTGGTTAATACCCGCTCGACCTGATAAGATGCACCTTTCTTAATCCGAGTAATAAATCCAATTTCTTGCTCGATTAATTTTTTCCAAAAAGCGAAATGATAGAAGCCTCCTACCATACAGCAAGATTTTTGGCTTAACTGTTTTTAGGAAATCTTCCTCGAACATGAGTATCTGCTTGTTTCGGATTTTCCCAAAAACAAATTTCTTCGGGAAGATGAGTTACTAGGTCTACGATTACTCCCATTTTTCCGGATAATTGACCAATTGGAAAATCTGATAAACTTTCTAGTTTACGAAATAATGCTTCTAATGTTGAGCCGTCAGCTATCCAGATATTTTCAAAGTTTTTTAAGGCAAATTGTACGCTATCTGGTAATGGTCTCGATTTTCTCATCAACCATTTTTGTCGAAAATGAGGTAGTAATTCTTTAAACACTTTTTCAAATAAAATTGCTCTCAAAGTTAAAAATATGAGTGATAATACCATTTTTTTAAAGTTGTGACAGACTTTGGCAAACAGGGAAAGTGTATAAATTACAATGTCTTGTCGTGTTCGATCTCTATCGGATCTTTAGAAAAATGGTATAACGTGCGCTTACCCTGCGACGGTGACGGATGCGGAGGTTATTAAAGAGATTAAACGATCGCTTTTTAGTTGGCTAGTTCCTGGCTTTGTGAAGGATACCGTTAACCTGACGTTGCGGCTTAGATCTTGATACTTTTAGGACTGATAATGTCGGCTCAATATTCGACATCAACAGACGTTTAAATATCTCAAATAATTATCGCTTCACAGATGCCTGTGAAGCGATAATTTTCGGAAAAGTCTATTAGCAATTTATCGGACGCGATCGCATTTTCAATTAAACAGCCGCCAACTGTGGAGTCGGACGCTTGCTGTTGCGGATACCCTCGATCGCACCAGCATAATCCTTCGCCTTAAATACCGCAGAACCAGCTACGATCGCATTTGCGCCCGCTTCCAACACCTGCCAAGTATTATCCACCTTCAAACCACCATCCACCTCAATCCAAGGATCGAGACCTCTCTCGTCGCACATTTGGCGCAACTTGCGGATTTTCGGCACAACAGTCGGAATAAAACTTTGACCGCCAAAGCCCGGGTTGACGCTCATAATCAGCACCAAATCGCAAAGTTCCAGCACGTGCTCGATCAACTCCAGCGGTGTCGAAGGATTCAAAACCACACCAGCCATTTTGCCCAATTCCCGAATTTGACCCAGGGTGCGGTGCAAGTGAGGCGAAGCATTGTGTTCGGCGTGCACCGAAATAATGTCAGCACCAGCCTTAGCGAAGTCCTCCACGTACTTCTCCGGCTCCACAATCATCAGGTGGACATCCAGGGGCTTGGTAGTAACCGGGCGAATTGCTTCGACAATCAGCGGCCCGATCGTAATATTAGGTACAAAGCGACCGTCCATCACATCTACGTGAATCCAGTCGGCGCCAGCGCGATCGACAGCCTGAATCTCTTCTCCAAGACGGCTAAAATCGGCTGATAATATTGATGGAGAAATAACGATCGATTTTTGGGATTTGGTCATGGCTAAGTCTGTTCTCCTGTCTCCTGTGCTGTATCCAGTTTATCAAAATGCGGCTCTCCAGGTCGAAAAGTTGTCAATAATAGGTAAAGGCAGGTTTAGCGGCCAAATTTTGCCTCTAAGAGACAATCTTTGTGCAAAACCTGCCCTGCTCTCCGAATTTTGGTTTAGGATATAAATTTTGCCTCTAACAAATAACTTGTGTGCAAAACTAGACCTTCTACAAATTTTCAGTAGCGAATTATGAAAAATAAAGATCCCTTAGACAATCCCGAACTCGATCGGGCAAGTCTGTTTGTACTAATGATCCCAGTCATCGGCTTTTTCCCCGCCCTGTGGAATCTTTACCGCCGTCAGGGCAGCCCCGAGCGCAAAGCCGTCAGCCGATTGGCAATTGCCCTTGCATTTAGCTGGCTCTTAGGACATATTCTTTTAGAAGCTGGAGCGATTTCTGCGGAATCTTCGACACTTACCATGTTATTAATGAGTAGCCTGCTGACAACCAGCTATTTTATCGTTGCCCTGGGACTGATGGTTCGCCTCTGGAAGCGTCAACCGCTATGGTTGCCCGGAATTAGCCGCGTAGCCGAGCAAGTGGTCGGCAAACATTTATCATAATTTAGGGTTCTTTTAAGCCCCTACCGTATTGATTGACTGCGTTTTCAGCTTGATACTACATATTGTCACGATCTTTTTTATTTTTGTTGTGTGTGAGGAAGCCAGTGCCAGCTCAAAAAACTCCTAATCAAGACCCTATCAAACAATCAACCGCTCAACCTTCAACCAAAAAATCGCACCAACCGCATCGAGGCCGTTGGCTGGGTTTTGGTTTTGGTTTGGCTGGAGTAGCCATGCTCTCAGCCACAGCCGGAGCGCTGCTAGCCGTCTCCCTTTCCACAACGCCGCTTCAGCAACAAAAGTTGAGCCCTGAAGAAGCGGCGGTGTTTTCTCAAGGCGACATGGCAAAGCTCAACATGAAGATGCCGGAGCTGACTCGCCCAGTTAATATTTTAGTTCTAGGACTTAAGGTTCTGAGTTCAGACCTCGAAGGCCATCCCGATAAAGACAAGGGATACGATGTCTGGCAAAACTCTTTTAAGGGGTTAACCGATACTATGCTGTTGGTGAGGTTTGACCCTCAAAATAAAAAAATAAGCGTGCTTTCCATTCCGCGAGACACCCGCACCTATGTCGAAGGTAGGGGTGTCGTGAAAATCAACGAAGCTAATTACTACGGCGGCCCTGCTTCTTCAGCGAAGTCAGTGAGCGGACTGCTGGGCGGCGTGGGAATCGATCGCTATGTCACAGTCAATATTCAAGGCATCAAAAGTTTGGTAGATGCCCTGGGCGGGATTACGATTAATGTCCCTAAAGACATGAAGTATACCGATGAAAGTCAGCATTTATATATAGATTTAAAGGCTGGCAAACAACGTCTGAATGGCGAACAAATCGTACACTATTTGCTTTACCGACATGACGATTTAGGGGATATCGGGCGGGTACAGCGCCAGCAATTGTTGATGCGGGCTTTTGTGGAAGAGCAAGTTAATGTTGGTTTGCTCTCTCGGTTGCCGAAGATTTTATCGGTGATTCAGTCTCACCTTGATACTAATTTGAGTATAGAAGAATTGGTGGCTTTGGCTGGTTTTGCTACTCAAACCGATCGCGCTGGAGTGCAGATGTTGATGGTTCCGGGCAAATTCAGCGATCCTAAGGACTACAAGGCAAGTTTTTGGTTGCCAGACCAAAATGGCATCGAAACTCTGGTGGCAAAGCATTTTGACTTCGGTCAAAATACTTGGACAATCGAGAATGCTGATTCGACTTTTCTGAAGGTGGCGATTCAAGACAGTACGGGCGATCGATCGGCTGTTGAAGATTTTGCCAAGACTTTAACTCGGGCAGGCTATCGAAATGTGCAAGTTTCTAAAGCTTGGCCTGAACCGCTAGATGTAACGACGATTGTAGCTCAAGACGGGGACATTAAAAGTGCTGAAGCGATTCGCCAGTCTTTGGGTTTTGGAGAGGTGCTGGTTGAGAGTACCGGTTCTTTGCAGTCGGATGTGACAATCAGATTGGGTAAGGATTGGTTGAGTCAAAAAACTCAGTCTGGCGGAGGGCTTTAAGTCTTTGTGAACGGAGATATTTTTGCACTAATATCAGCAACAGGCAAGATGCCTGTTCCACAAAAATTAGATTTTATTGTGGAACGGGCATCTTGCCCGTTTATGAAAGGCTTATTGACAATGGTTCGATCGCCTCAGCCACCGCACCCACACCCAACCCAAAAAACTACCGATAAAATAAGACGGAAAATCCCACCAAGTAAAGGAGTTTCCCAATACCAATCGTCCCGGTAAAGTAGCTCTAGCTGCTTGTAAAAACGGAGGTTGCCACAGTTGCAGAAACTCCAATCCGCAGATAGCAATACACACTCCTATAGCAACCCAAACGAGGGAAGCTTGCGGCCACAAAAAAACTGTTAGCAAAATCCAAAATATTTCATAAGCTACGGCCCCGAAAAAATCGTTGAACCATTCCGGTGCAGGGCCGCGAGAAAACCTGACTGCGTAACCTAAAGGGATAATCACAGCAATGCTTATTAGCAAGGCTACTCGGTATTTGAAAAAACGGCGATCGGGATAAAATGGAGAATTCATTAAATTTGAGACAGGTTTTTTGTTCAATTTAACGATTGTACTGTAGTCTGAATTAGACATCTCCTAAAGAGCCACTCAAGGGCAGGCGTTCCGCCTAATCCCTACTTTCCACAAGAATTATGGAACAGGTCTATTATACTCTCAAAACAGTGACATGACATGAATGATTACATCGATCTTTACTGCGAACGTATTATTCCTGGTTTATGGAGTGAACCACTAAATGCTGTATCTAATATTTCTTTTTTCATTGCAGCATGGGCTATTTTTCAATTGACTCGGCAACAGCAAAAAGTACCGACTGGTATTTGGATATTGATTAGTTTAGCCACCAGTATAGGTATTGGAAGTACCCTATTTCATACATTTGCGACAGAATGGGCAGGATTGCTAGATATGATTCCTATTGTGCTCTTTCAGCTTGTTTTTTTATGGTTATATAGCCGTCAAGTAGTTAGAATGAAATATGGATATGCAGGAGGATTGCTAGTAGGATTTTTATTTGCAAGCAACTTCAGCAATCAATTTACAAATGTACTCAACGGTTCTCTTTCTTATGCTCCTACTTTTTTAGTATTACTAGGGCTTGGACTATATCACTACCAACAGCAAAAGCGTGAGCCATTTGTTCTATTAGCAGCATCGGGGGTATTCTTGTTAGCCCTTTTATTCCGAACTGTCGATCGCGCAATTTGTCCTTACTTTTCAACGGGCACTCATTTTCTTTGGCATCTTTGTAATGGTATTTTGCTGTACTTATCGGCAAGAGCATTAATCCTAAACAGGTCTATGATGGAGTAGGGTTTACTTAAGAAAAATCTGACTTGCCCAAAATGGCTATATTGCCAGAAAATCGTCAGATGAAATTCATCAAAAGCATTAAGTAAACCGTATTGCAATACAATCCACTCCATCAAGAGAAGAGTTTTGAACCGTATTGGGGCGCTTTTGGCGCAGAGGGAAGAGTATTGCGAGGGTTTTGGATGTCGTAAAAAAACCTTTTATCCCTCCCCTCTCTGTGTTCTCTGTGTTCTCTGCGGTAAAATATTCTTAATATCTACTTCACCTCTTTATAATCCAAAAATCGTCAGATGAAATTCATCAAAAGCGTTAAGTAAACCGTATTGGTCTATGATGGAGTAGGGAGCGATCGCCTCTACCCCTCTCCACATCCCTAAGCACCTCTTCTAGCAACATCCGCTCTAAATGCCGGGAGTAAGCTAAAATCTGCAATCTACCGATCGACTGGCGCAAAATCGTAACCTGCACCAGATTTAGAATCGGGTACAATTTGCAAAAGAACTACTTTGCTATTGCGATCGCCACTCGACAAAAATCTAATTTCCCCCGTTGCACCGCTAACTTTGAAATCCTCAGCAGCTAAGGCTTTAGCCAGCATCACTCGCCCCGCTTGACCGCTATTCGGAGCAATTTTGCCGATCGACCTTCCCATCCGCAACACCTGCACCGCATCGTAACTCATCGCCGTCCGCCAGCTAACATCAATTCCCCACAAATTTCTAGCTAATTCTACAAATTTTTGATTTTTACTATCAGCAAAATGCCAAGGTACAGAAATTATAGCCCCGTTCAAAGCTGCTCCACCCTGTTTCAATAAATCCGTATTGTATAGAGCATCACCGCCAATTATTGGCAAACCTTTTTGATTATTTTTAGCGATTTCCAGGAATGAATTTACAGTATCTGAATCTGGTAGCAAAACTAACACATCTGCTTCCATCCCATCGATGTGCGTCGCCGAATTTGGCTCAGATAAATCTACTTCTTTAACAACTTGACCGCCTTCCAGAATCAAAGTAGTAGAAAAAGCTGTTTGCAGCGACTTGCTATAAGAACTTTTGGAATTGTAAAAAACCGCAGCCGTGCTTTTTTTCATGCCAGTTAACATATAGCGAGCTAAAGCCGTACCTGTAAATTGGTCGCTCGGTATCGTCCGAAAGAAATAGTTCACGCCGTCAGGGCGCCTCGGAACCGTTGCTAATTGAATGCTCGTGCTCGTAGGTGCGATCGCCACCATTTGATTTTGACTGTAAATTGGAGCAACTGCGATCGAAGTTTTGCTGGTTCCGTGACCGACAACCGCTAAAATACTGCTATCTGCAATCAGACTCTGTGCAATAGCCTTCGCCCGATTTTCATCATTACCGTCATCAGCAATTACTACCTTTAAAGGCACTCCCGCCTTAATTGCTTCGTCTTGAGCTTGAGCTATCCCGCGCAATATTTCCGCCGCCCCGCTGAGATTGTCGCCAATCGGAACTACTGCGGCAATTTTCAAAGCTTGTGCAGTACCGAGTCGAGCGTTATTGAGATAAATTAAAGTTTCCGCGTCTGTGCGATCGACTTTTACAGCCGCTTCTAGCTGACTTACCGCCGTTTTGAAGTCACCGCTGGCGATCGCGCGAACTCCTGCTTGCTTGTCAGGATTTGCCGTGCTAGCGAACAAAATGCGATCGCCCGCACTGATGTAACTGCTGGCATCTACAGGCGAGGAAGTCTGGGCATTTTCCGGTGTCACCCCAGGCAAAGAGGGCAATTGAGAATCGCTAGGATTCAGACTTCTCTCAGCTAAGTGTACAGCATCTTTGAGGATACTTATCAACTCTTTTTTGAAGACAAAAGCACCCGCACCTAAAGCAATTAAAAATATCAAAAATACATAAATAAGCCAGCTTTTGTTACTGCTTTTTTGAGAGTTATCTTGCTCGTGACTGCTCGCCAAAGTAGCCACTGTTGGCTCCTCCAAAGCTGCTAACATTTCCTTAGCATTAGCGAACCGACTTCGGGGGTGAAATCTAATCGCTTTATCCAGAACTGCGGCAAATCTCACACTCACCTTTGATGAATGATTCTGCCAAAGCATCTCCCGAGTTTGGGGGTCAGTTTCTAAATCCTGGGGCCACTTTCCAGTTAGTAAATAAATTGCCGTCAATCCCAAACTGTATAAATCGCTCGAATATTCGGGTCTCCCAGCGGCTTGTTCCGGAGCCATAAATTGGGGCGTTCCAATGGAGATTGTTACATCATTTAACCCAGCAGTTATCCCTTGATTAATTGTTTCCTTAACTACGCCGAAATCTATCAAAACTGGTTCGTCGTCAGACTTGCGTAATATAATATTTTGGGGTTTAATATCTCGGTGGATAATCTGTTTTTCGTGTATATAATCCAAAACTATTAGCAGACTTGTCAGGATTTTTTTAACTTCCTCCTCGTTCATTCTTCCAACAACTTTGACTCGGTTGTTAAGCGTTTCCCCGTCTATCCATTCCAGCGCCAAGAAAAATAAACCGTTTTCCTCAAAGTGCCCGTAAAGTTTGGGGATTTGAGAATGCCCTTCGCCCAACTTTTCCAAAACAGCAGCTTCTTGAGAGAAACGCTCTCGAACACTTTGATCGATATCAGGATTATTTGTCTGCGGCTTAAGCTGCTTAATGACGCAACACCGGTGCGAAGGCATTTGCGTGTCTTCGGCCAACAATGTTAAGCCAAAACCTCCTTCTCCCAACTTCTCAATTACCCGGTACCGATTGTTTAAAAGTTGTTCTGATTCTGGGTTGGGTTCCGGCGGCTGCAAAATCTCGCCGTTGATTTGCACGGGACTTTCTACTGCGAGAATTCCATATTTGCCACTCCCGTTTGGTTCGGTATGAATTAGCATGGATGTGTCGCCGTTGTCTTTTAACTTTCTCTTGAGTTCAAAAATGCGATCGACTATTATTTTCTCTTCGTCACCTGTTGGGGGACGCTTGTACAACACATTAAAAATCGCTGTCGGTGCGACATATTTGCCGTAGTGTTTGCTCAACAGCAGCAGCACGATATACTCTTCTTTGTTTAGGTCTATGCACTCGGAAGCTAGCTTGACGGTGCGGGTTTTAGTGTCGATGCTCAAGTTGTCCATACCGAAAAGTTTTATTGATAACTGAGAAATTAATAAAAATGCAAGTAATTGGTAAGAAATCGAGTATAGCCTTTATCAGGCAGATCTGGTACAATGACAGCACTGGGTAAACTACTGGAGAGATGTTTAGCTCGTCAACTGGATGGAATGCTCGTACCAGAGGCTGCAAAACAGGCTCGA
This sequence comes from Microcoleus sp. PH2017_35_SFW_U_B, assembly GCF_020737865.1. Lineage (NCBI taxonomy): Bacteria > Bacillati > Cyanobacteriota > Cyanophyceae > Oscillatoriales > Microcoleaceae > Microcoleus > Microcoleus sp. PH2017_35_SFW_U_B. The sequence goes on along the minus strand of NZ_JAEQDE010000089.1, from coordinate 24,880 downwards.
TCGCACGAGCGAGAAGGGACAATATCCTTAACCCTTAGACTTATTGTATAAATCTTCTATCGCTCCCGAAACCGCAGATAAACGCAGATAAACGCAGATGTATTTCCAGATAAGTCTTCTTAAAAATTTTCAAGTTCCGTTAATAGCGATCGCCCACAGGTAAGCTCAGTATAAACGCTGTTTGACCGAGGATAGCAGTATCTAGTTGAATATCGCCACCGTGGGCCCTTGCGATTTCCCATGCTAGGCTTAGTCTCAATCCCGATCCTGCTATTTTTTGGATCTGAGTGAAGTAGCCGCGATGGAAGCGCTCAAAAATACGATCGCCCTCGCTCAAAGAAATATCCTGAGAACTATTGACAATTTTCACAATGACTCTTTTTTCCTGATTGCCTGTATGTTAAAATTGCAATTGCAAAATTTGATAAAGTCAAAGGAGCAATACGAAGGACAGTTTTAGATCTAATCTAGTATTCTTTAAGTCTCGCCCGCTCGTTTCAAAAAATCATTAAAAATGCCAGGGCTTACTCGCGATACGCTTACAGAGTCGTTAAAAAACTGTCCGAAGTATTGAAGGAGAAAAGTCATAAATATGGATAAATTACTGACAGTCCCTTTAGCAAGTTTTCCGTTGGTGGGTACTAAAAAGCAAATCACTAAATATTTAATACGCCTAAAAGCAATGCACTGTACATGGGAAGAAGATGGTAAGTATTATTTGATCGATCCTAAAAAAAACTATCTTCCTAATACGCTAAAATGTTGCACCATACGTTATCACATTGAGCGAGAAGATGATGATAAAAATTCTGACTCGTTTGTATATTATTTAACCAATCTTAACTACATTTCGCCTCAAGCGTTTCAAGAACATGAGCTAAAACCCTTATTTTGGGACTCATTGTTAAGATGTTGCGGTATTGAGGTTGACTAAAATATTAATAGATGAAATTTTAGCAATACTATTGCTATCCCCATCAGCATTACCAGGCTCCAGCCTGGTAACGAGTAGAAACTTCAACTGTCAACTATCAACTGTCAACTGTCAATTGTTTAATCCATTCGAGTAAAATCGGATTCACTAATTCCGGGGCTTCATCCTGGGGACAATGGCCTACGCCCTCCAGCGGAATAAACTTTTCTACAGCCGGAAACTTGGCTAATTCTCGCCCGAGGGCGATCGGCTCCCAAGGGTCTTTTGCGCCCCATATAATCAAAGCAGGACAGTTCAAACGCGGTAACAAATCCTCCGGTAAGGGGCCTTGAGAATAGCTGATAAATGCTACAAATACATCCACTGCGCCGTTGTCTCGCGCTGGTTTTAACAAGATTTCTACAAGTTCGTCGCTGACAGCTTCGGGACGGTGATAGGCTTGCAAAAGCACTTTTTTGACTGTATTCGGCGTTGCTAATTGTTTGAAAAATAATTGACTAATCCATTTGACATTTAAAATCTTTTGTGCTATTGGCGCTCCAAAACTGCGATACCAAGGCATTTCGGCGCGTTTGCGATCGTGCAACAAGCGCAGGGAACAATTGAGTAAAATTACACCAATGGCGATATCTGGAAAATCGACAGCGGCTTGCATAATTGCTACGCAGCCGATCGAATTTCCCACCAAAAAAGCAGGCCCGCCCGCAACTTCCCGACAAAAATCAGCAATCAACTGTCCCCAAGTCTCAAAAGTATAATCAATCTCCAGCTTGGGTGCGGGTTTCGCAGAACCGCCAAAACCGATAAGATCGATCGCAAAACAACGACAATCAGCAGCCAACGCCGGTAAATTCTTGCGCCAGTGGCCCCAAGACGCGCCGAAACCATGGACAAACACCACCGCAGGGCCCTGGGAACCCGCAGTCTGATAGCAAATCGGAAAGCCTTTCCACATCCAGGTTTGAGGCCGGGCAGCAGTTAACGTAGAAGAAGTCATATAGGTAAAAAAGTGAAAATTTAAGGGTGCAAAGGACTAAAGTCCTTACTACCAACCGTATCGCAATTCGAGGCAACCACGGAAATATACGCAAACCTTCCTTCCCTCCTCCCTCTGCGCCCTCTGCGCCCTCTGCGGTTAAATCCTCTTTCTCCTTCCTTTGTAGTTAGAGCCGCTATTATGTCAGGATTAAAGATGCTGCATTTTTTGCCTTATTCAAACTTCCCCTATGCCAACGATCATCTCAACTTCTGTCGTACCCTTTCTCGGTTCCGAAATTGTACCCGACTACGACACAGCCAAAGTAGTTATTTTACCAATTCCCTACGAAGCAACAACCACCTATCGGCGGGGGTGCGAAAACGGGCCGGCTAAACTGCTAGAAGCTTCTCACCAGCTCGAATGCTACGACGAAGAACTCGATCGCGAAGTTTGCTACGATGTTGGTATTTATACCGCATTGCCGATCGCCGATACCCGCAACCAGCAACCAGTATCATCCCTAGAAATGCTGCAAGTCACGCAACAAACCGTGCACCAGCTAATTACCGAAAATAAGTTTGTCATCTCCCTCGGAGGCGAACACAGCATCACCGCCGGCGTTGTCGAAGGCTACCGCCAAGGATACCCCGACGAACCCTTCACAGTCGTGCAAATAGACGCCCACGGCGACTTGCGGCACGAATACGAAGGCTCGATTCACAACCACGCCTGCGTGATGCGGCGGGTTGTCGATATGGGCTTACCGACACTGCAAATCGGGATTCGCGCTATCTGCAAAGAAGAAGCCGACTTGATTAAAGCCAAACAGCTAAACGTGTTTCGAGCTCGGGAAATAGCTAATCAACCGGATTGGGCCGATCGCGCAATTGCTAGCATAACAACCAAACGAGTATTTTTGACGATCGACCTAGACGGCATCGATCCGACATTAATACCAGGAGTTGGCACGCCGGAACCAGGTGGGTTAAATTGGTATTCGCTCACCGGATTTTTACGCCGGTTATTCGAGTCCTACGAAGTCATCGGCTGTGACATCATGGAACTAGCACCTGTTGTAGATTCTGTAGTCTCAGAATTTACCGCCGCCAAACTAACATACAAAATGATTGGATATCAAGCTCTGGCGAAAGGTTGGCTAAAGCAAGACGAGGAATAAATCGCCAAGTCCGAATTCAAATAGGCTGTTAGTCAGGCTATAATTAAGGTAAAGTCCAAAAATAACCTATTAGATTCGCACCGATCCTTTCATCTTTCATCTTAGAAAATACTGCTCCTCACATCCTGAAAAAATGAGTTTAATCAGCGAAACAACAGGTACTCCCATTAACGGCTACGCTCCCGATTTTGAACTTCCGGGAGTTGACGAAGACGTTCACCATTTATCTCGATATTTAGAAAAATTTCGAGCGATAGCGGTGATATTTTTGTGCAATCAGTCTCCCTGCGTCCAGTTGTATCTCAATCGCCTCAAACAACTGCAAGCAGATTTTCAAGATAGAGACGTTACTTTAATCGGGATTAATGCTAATGATGCCAACCAGCATCCCGACGAAAATTTTGAAAATATGAAAATTTTTGCAGCCAACAATCAACTCAACTTCCCGTACATCCGAGATATGGCTCAAGATGTGGCTGAAAGTTTTGGGGCTTCTCATACGCCGGAGGTTTTTTTGTTAGACCAAGACGGCAGATTGCGCTATAAAGGTTTAATAGACGACAATGCCGACAATTCAGAAGCGGTGCAATTTTCTTATTTGCGAAGTGCGATCGACCAATTGCTGAATGACCAACCGATAGAACCTTCGAGTACAGAGGCGATCGGTTGTGCCCTCAAATGGCGGGAATAGACGGCGGTTGAAACCGCCAGAAAGTCAAACATAGACGGCGGTTGAAACCGCTCCTACACAAACATAGACGGCGGTTGAAACCGCGTCTACACAAACAATGTCCGCCTCCGCGGACTGAAGAAGATAACATATTTTAACCGCTTGCTCTTCAACCCGCGGAGGCGGGTTTTGTATGTATCGACGCGGTTTCAACCGCCGGGTCTTCAACCGCCGGGTCTTCAACCGCCGGGTCTTCTATTTCCCATGAACTCAAAAAATACACATATTCTCAATTTAATTATCGCAGGAATGGTGGCGATCGCACTACTGATTAGTTGCACTCCAGCCACAACGCAGCAGCGCACATCTTTAACCATATCCGCTGCTATCAGTCTTTCGACAGCCTTAACAGAAATCAAAACAGTATATCAAAGCAGCAATCCCAATGTTAATATTACCTATAATTTTGGTGCTTCCGGCGCCCTAGCCCAGCAAATTCAGCAAGGAGCCCCAGTAGATGTATTTTTTAGCGCCGCTACCAAACAAATGGATGCTTTGCAGCAAGCTAATTTGCTCCTCAACCAGACACGACGAAACCTCCTGACAAATCGCCTGGTATTGATTGCACCCAAAAATAGCGCTGTTTTGACCGATTTTAAACAGTTGACAGATGTTAAAATCAAGAAAATTGCGATCGGCGAACCCAACAGCGTCCCCGTCGGACAATACGCCCAAGAAATGCTAACTAAACTAGGATTGTGGCAGCAAATTAAGCCAAAATTAGTGCTAGGAAATAACGTCCGCCAAGTGCTGACATTTGTCGAAAGCGGAAACGTTCATGCTGGCATAGTCTACGCCACTGACGCCAAAACATCCGACAAAGTAACTGTACAGCTAACGGCCGCCGCAAATTTGCACTCGCCCATTGTCTATCCCCTAGCAGTTATCAGAAACAGCCGCCATCCCGCTGCCGCAAAAACGTTTGTTGAGTTCTTGGCGGGCGATCGCGCTAAAATAGTATTTCAGAAATATGGATTCGGTTTAGCTCGTTAATTAGCTAAGATTAAGACGGCGGTTGAAACCGCGTCTACACAAACGAAGTCCGCCTCCGCGGACTGAATAAAATAACATAATTTTAATCTCCTGTTCTTCAACCCACGGAGGTGGGTTTTGTCTGTATAGACGCGGTTTCAACCGCCCGGTTTTATTAATCCCAAATATGGAATTCGACTTATCTCCATTGTGGATATCCCTAAAAGCATCCGCCATCGCCACATTTCTTACATTCTTTCTCGGAATCGCCGCCGCCCGCTGGATGCTTTCAACTCGCATCCGAGGTAAAGCCTTAATTGAAGGCATTTTCATCTCTCCCTTAGTTTTGCCGCCCACAGTAGTCGGATTCTTGTTGCTGCTGCTGTTTGGGAGAAATGGCGCGATCGGTCAATTGTTGCTAAAATTCGACTTAACAATCCTCTTCACTTGGCAAGCCGCCGTCATTACAGCCACAGTCGTATCATTTCCCCTGATGTACAAAACTGCTTTGGGATCTTTTGAGCAAATTGATGCCAATCTTCTCAACGCAGCCCGCACTTTAGGCGCCTCCGAATGGACAGTTTTTTGGCGGATTATGCTACCTCTAGCCTGGCCGGGAATTTTAGCAGGAACTATTCTCGCATTTGCCCGCGCTTTGGGTGAATTTGGCGCGACTTTGATGTTAGCTGGGAATATTCCCGGACAAACTCAAACTATCCCGATGGCAATTTATTTTGCTGTGGAAGCTGGGGATATGAGGCAAGCTGCTATTTGGGTTTTGATTGTGCTCAGTCTTGCTTTGAGCGTGCTTACTGCTGTTAATTATTGGACTGATTTACAAAAAAAATCTCCCCAACCAAATCCCCACTATACTAATCCTAAGTCAGCCACAAAACTGGTTCAGGCTTATCCTCGGGACGGGCAAGATGCCCATCCCACAATTCTGGACGGGCAAGATGCCCATCCCACAACTCATTTAGGATTGGGATATAAATGGGACGGGCAAGATGCCCATCCCACAACTTATTTAGGATTGCCATATAAACGGCAATCTCATATTCCCAAAAATGCACCAAATCTTACCCCAAAATACCCAACAAAACAATCGCAAAGTGGACTTTTTCTAAACATCTTTAAACCTCTTTCTGGCTTTGCCTTAAATGTCGGTTTCGATATCGGGCAGGAAGTGCTGGGAATTTTGGGCGCGTCGGGTTCTGGCAAGAGCATGACTCTGCGCTGCATCGCCGGTTTGGAAACTCCAACTAGCGGTAAAATTGCAGTCAATGGTAAGGTTTTATTTGACTCAGTACAGGGCATTAATGTGCCTTCTAAAGACCGCCGTATCGGTTTTTTGTTTCAAAACTATGCTTTGTTTCCGCACTTGACTGTGGCTGAAAATATTGCCTTTGGCTTGCAGCATTTATCTACAAGCGAGCAACAACTTCGAGTCAAAGAACAATTAATTTCGGTGCAAATGTCGGGACTTGAAAATCGCTATCCGCAGGAACTTTCGGGTGGCCAGCAGCAGCGGGTGGCTTTGGCGAGGGCGATCGCGAGTTCGCCAGATTTGCTGCTGTTAGACGAACCGTTTTCGGCTTTGGACACGCACTTGCGGAGTCAACTGGAACGGGAGTTAATGCAGGCTTTGGCTAATTATCGAGGCATTACTTTGTTTGTCAGCCACAATTTAGAGGAGGTTTATCGGGTGTGCGAGAATCTGTTGGTTTTGGCTGATGGAAGTGCGATCGCCTTTGATACCAAACAGAACATTTTCGATCGCCCGCGCAACTTCACCGTCGCCCAGTTGACTGGCTGTAAGAACTTCTGTGCTGCTAAACCGATCTCCGAAACTGTCGTGGAGGCGATCGACTGGCGCTGCGATCTGACTGTCGCCGAACCAATTCCCAAATCTCTAGTTTCTGTAGGAATTCGGGCTCATCAAATCAGTTTTGTTAGCGCCGCGCGCGATCGCGAAAATACATTTGCTTGTTGGATCGCCTCAACCGTGGAAACTCCCCACCGGGTGACATTATATCTCAAGTTGCACTCGCCTCCCCACGATTCCCAAGATTATCACTTGCAAGCTGAAGTTTTCAAGGAAAAGTGGCGGGCGATTAAAGACAATCCTTTTCCCTGGTATGTTCATTTGGAGCCAATTAGGTTAATATTAATGGAGGCATGATACCAATTTTTTATGAGGTGGCTCCCGAATCAGATCCCCCCTAACCCCCCTTAATAAGGGGGGGACAAGATTCTTCTCAAAGTCCCCCTTCTTAAGGGGGATTTAGGGGGATCGGATTCTATGCAACGACCCATTAAATTGGTATGAGTTAACTAGCTATAGCCGAAGGAAGAAGATAGATGTGAAGATGCAATAAAATCAATGGTTTTAGCAATTAATAACGTCCTAACTACCTTAGTCGTTGCTATATATACAGTCAACAGTCAACAGTCAACAGTCAACAGTCAACAGTCAACAGTCAACAGTCAACAGTCAACAACATTAAATCATGACAGACAAAGTTAAGAAAACCGATGCCGAATGGCAACAGCAACTAACGCCAGAACAGTTCAAAGTCACCAGAAAAAAGGGAACAGAAAGAGCTTTTAGCGGCGAATATCACGACAACAAAAAGCCGGGAATTTATAAGTGTATTTGCTGCGGCACTGAGCTATTTGAATCAGAAACAAAATACGATTCCGGTACCGGTTGGCCGAGTTTCTACGCTCCCATTAAAGAAGAAAATGTCAGGAATGAGGCGGATAATGCCTTGTTCATGCGCCGTACTGAGGTACTGTGTGCTGTTTGTGACGCTCATCTCGGCCACGTATTCAACGATGGGCCCAGGCCAACCGGTCAGCGTTACTGCATGAATTCTGCTGCTCTTGATTTCGTTCCCAAGGAATAAATTTAGTCGAGAGTTCTCACCCAGGTGTGCTGGAACAAGCTCAAAAGCCTGTTCCAGCCAATTGATGTTCAAAATGCACCCGTGCTGCTATCTTATGGTGGAGACAAAAGAGTAAAAAATAGTGGCGGCATGGGGATGGTTTATCAGCGGGTTTTGCTGAAGCTCAGCGGTGAAGCGCTGATGGGTAGCTTGGGCTACGGTATCGATCCGGTAGTCGTTGGGTCGATCGCCCAGGAAGTGGCGAAAGTCGTTTCCGAAGGGATTCAAATCGCGATCGTTGTCGGCGGCGGCAATATTTTTCGTGGCGTGAAAGCTGCTTCGGCAGGGATGGATCGGGCAACAGCCGACTATGTGGGCATGATTGCTACGGTAATGAATGCTATCACTTTGCAGGATGCACTGGAACAAGCAGGAGTGCCAACAAGGGTACAATCGGCGATCGCCATGCAAGAAGTAGCTGAACCCTACATTCGGCGGCGCGCCATTCGTCACTTGGAAAAAAAACGGGTAGTGATTTTTGGTGCCGGTTCTGGTAATCCTTTCTTTACTACTGATACTACAGCCGCTTTGCGGGCGGCTGAAATTGATGCAGAGGTGATTTTTAAAGCGACGAAGGTAGATGGGGTGTACGATTCTGACCCCCACGTCAACCCAGACGCACGCAGGTATCAAACCCTCACCTACGCCCACGTCTTGAACCAAGACTTGCGGGTGATGGACAGTACCGCGATCGCCCTGTGCAAAGAAAATAATATTCCTATTATGGTATTTGACCTCTCGGTATCGGGCAACATCTACCGAGCCGTAATGGGAGAATCTATTGGAACTCTTGTCGGAGGATTTTGTGAAGTTAGCTGAAGCAGAAGATCATATGCAAAAGGCAGTTGAGGCTACTCAACGGTCTTTTAATACTATCAGGACGGGACGGGCCAACGCCTCCCTCCTCGATCGAGTCATGGTAGATTATTACGGAGCTCCAACTCCGATCAAATCCCTTGCCAATATCGGAACCCCGGATGCGACAACGATCAACATTCAACCGTTCGATCGCACAGCGCTTACCTCAATCGAAAAAGCAATTTCCCTGTCCGATGTAGGCCTCGTACCTAACAACGACGGTTCAGTTATTCGCTTGAACATTCCACCGCTTACAAGCGAAAGACGCCAAGAATTCGTCAAAATGGCCTCGAAGTTTGCCGAAGAAGGTAAAGTCGCAATTCGCAATATCCGTCGCGATGCCGTTGACTCGATTCGCAAGCAAGAAAAAAGCAGCGATATCTCTAAAGATGAATCGCGAGACTTGCAAGATAAAATTCAAAAACTGACGGACAAGTACATTGCCAAAATAGAAGATGTTCTGGCATCGAAAGAGAAAGACATCACGACAGTTTAGAGTCTGAGAAATTGGGCATGGGGAAAGTGCAGCAATCTTAGCCGGAAAAAGGAAAATAAAGTATAGCCTTTCTCAAAAAAGTGAGGTATGCCCTATGCCCGGTTTGGCCTATGCCCACGGAGCCCTATGCCCACGGAGCCCTATGCCCACGGAGCCCTATGCCCATGAGTACCTCATATGGGGGATCGAAAGGCTATATGTATTCTTAAATCCCAATTTCTGGCGATCGATTCCTCATTCCCAATTCTCGATCGTTAATTACAATAGAAATTACATCGTTTCCGTTGCCTCAGCATCGGAATCATAATTTTTTCATGAAATCCCCACTTGCAACCGCGTCAGACAATAACAACTGAGTTCTTTGACTTGTACTCCTAGGGCGCGCACCGCACATCATCAGAGAAGCTGCTGCGCCAGATCGATTTCTCTGGCGATTGAGAGGCATAGAAGGCGATATAAAGAAACGAATTAACGATTTTTGATGACGATCGAAATATACAATTTAAATGCACAAGTGCAATTCGTCAAGCGAGTATCTCAGCTTTTTATTTGAGTGCGAGCGGGACAACACTCAAATAATACCAATTTTCAACGAAATAACAGTATTATTGTTCCCCCCCTGATTCATGGGGGGGCTAGGGGGGGTCGAAGAGTGTTGCACACTCTTCGATAAATGGTATAAAAAATGCTTTTTATCAAAATTAGATGCTCCCTTCGTCAATACTGTAAAATTGAAAATGTAAAATTTAATATCTAATATCTAATATCATTATGATAATTTATTTTTATAAAGTAGAGGATCCTTACGGCTGCTTTTCCAATTTTTCACTACACGACATTTGCTTGTACGGTCAAGATTGGTTGACTGTGGAACATTACTATCAAGCCCAAAAATTTGTCGGTAGCGCTGATGAAAGATTAGTGGCCGCAATTCAATCCGTACCAACTCCTCAGGAAGCCGCCAAATTAGGCCGCGATCCAAACCACCAAATGCGCCCTGATTGGGAAGCGGTAAAAATTCCCATTATGCGCGAGGCAGTTTTAACTAAGTTTCTCACTCATTCAGACATTCAAGCTATTCTCCTCGCCACAGGGGATCGAGTGATTGTGGAGGATTCGCCAACAGATTACTACTGGGGGTGCGGCTGCGAGGGAACGGGCCAAAATCATTTGGGTAAAATTCTGATGAGCGTGCGAAGCGAAATTAGTCAGCGCCCGGGGCCAGATCAAAACTCACATTAATCTATCATTATATGAAGTTATACAAACTAATGTCAACTTATCCTAAAAATAAATAATTCTGAGACTGAGAATTCAAGATTGCAAGAAATTGATAAGAGGATTAAAATAATAATTATCATTTGGTTAAGTCGCCCTGTCTGTAGAAGGCAAGGAATACACCACAGGCGATCGCCGATTTTTGTTCTTCAGGGTGCCACAGGGGATACACGGTCGTCACTAAGCAGTACGCCACGGATTAATAGTAAAGCTCGGTTTAGTCAAAAACTCAGGCTCGTAAAGTTGAGTTCGATCGCGAATGTAGATCAAAACTTCTTATTATCATTCCATAATTGCCAAAGGAGATTTATGCAAATCACAGAAAATACGCAAGAATTACATCATAAACTAGACAAAGAAGTTTTGGTAAGGCGAATCACAGAACGCATCCGCCAATCTCTAGAATTAGAAGATATTTTAACCAGTACAGTAGCAGAAGTGCGGTCTTTTCTGAAAACAGATCGCATTATGATCTACAGGTTTAGTGCCGACGGCTGCGGAGAAGTTGTTGCCGAATCAATTAATAATATATATCTCCCTTCCTTGAAAGGTCTCCATTTTCCAGTAGACGACATTCCTCCCAGCGCGCGGGAGATGTATGTCCGTATGCGCCAGCGGACAATAGTAGATGTTAACTCCGAGACGATCGCCCTCAGTCCCGTTGATGCTGCGGATACCGGTCAACCTTTAGTAAATGAAGAAATCCACTATCGCTCGCTCGATCCTTGCCACAAAGCTTACTTGATGGCAATGGGAGTCCAATCTTCCTTAGTCGTGCCAATTTTGCACCACAGGAGTGTGTCGCAACAGAACAAAACAGAGATCTGCGAGGCCCCCGCCTGCGTAAGTAGATGCGAGCCTGGAAGCGATCGCCAAACTCACATCGAACTGTGGGGACTGTTAGTGGCTCACCACTCCTCCCCCCGCAATATTTCATCCACAGATTTAGAAGTAGTTCAGCTCGTAGCAGATCAATTGTCGATCGCCATCGGCCACTCGCTCCTGCTCCAAAAAACCCGCTCTCAAGCATCTCGGGAAGCCACCGTCAGTCGCGTCGCAGCCCTGTTGTACGGTCAGATCGACATTCAACTACAACAGGCTTTGGAAGCCACTGTCACTGCTTTGGGGGGGAGTGGCGGCCGACTCTATCTCAACCCCCGGAAAATCAACAGCGAACAGTTACCGGTTCCCCAGATCGATCGAAGATTTCCCATTGCCCCTACTGCGATCGATGCTACCTTTGAACTGTTCGTCACAGGGACTCAACCGACACTTCCCCATTGGGAAACAGTCAGCGCGATCGAAGCTCATCCCCTCTGGCAACAATGGCTAACCACAGGATTGAAAAATACCCCCGATTTTCCCAAATTCCCAATTCCCAATTCCCAATTCTGGGCTTGGATAATTACAGACTTATACAAAGAATCTCTATTTAGAGTGTTAGTTCCAGCTTTCCAAGGAACTCAAATTCGGGGTTTGCTGGTAATTCCCCTCCACTACCAACAACAAGTAGTTGGCTGTTTGACCGTTTTTCGCAATGAAATTGATACCGAAAAAATGTGGGCGGGGCGCTTTGACAGCAGTGTTGCACAAATCCTTCCCAGACAATCCTTTGAAGTCTGGCGAGAAATCAAAAAAGGTCAGTCGCCCGAGTGGAAATGGGAGGAGATCGAGCAAGCTTTAGCGATAGGGAGCCAATTTTGTTCGGCAATTGGGCAGTACCTTCTTCATAAAGAAGTGCAAGCCCTGAATGCCAACTTAGAGCGCCAAGTTCAAGAGCGTACCGCCCAATTGCAAAAATCCTTAGAGTTTGCCCAAGTATTGACGCGAGTCAGAGACCAAATTCGCAGCACCTTGGATTTAAAGACCATACTGCAAACTATTGTGCGGGAAGTGAGAGTTTTGTTAAATACCGATCGCACGGTAATTTTCCAATTTGGTGCCTGCGAACACGGCGAGGTAGTTGTTGAAGCTGTTCGCGGCCACTGGCAGTCAATTTTAGGTATCAAATCTCCACATGAATGCTTTCCCGAAGACTCAGACTGCTTTTATCGATCGGGACGGATGCGAGCAATTAATGATATTTATACTGAGGATTTAACGCCCTGTCACCGCGAATTTTTGGAAAACTTGCAGGTGAGGGCAAGTTTAATTGTGCCGATGATCGGCAAAGATGCCGAATGTTGGGGGTTGCTGATTGCCCACGAGTGTTCTGGGCCGAGGGTTTGGCCAACCGCAGAACAAGAGTTACTGCAAAATTTGGCCTCTCAAGCTGCGATCGCCATTCATCAAGCAGAACTTTATCAAGAAAGTCTGAATGCAGCAGCAGCCGATCGAACAAAAGCCGAACAACTAGCTAAAACCGTCACTGAACTGAACAATACCCAAGCCCAACTGATTCAAACCGAGAAAATGTCCAGTCTCGGACAACTGGTGGCCGGCGTCGCCCACGAAATCAATAACCCCGTTAACTTTATCTACGGCAATCTCTCCCACGCCAGCGAATACAGCAAAGATTTGCTCTGCTTGGTGGATCTCTACCGCCAGCACTATCCCAATCCCAACCCAGAAATTAGCGAGTGTGCCGAAGCAATCGACATCGAATTTCTTGCCACAGATTTGCCAAAAATTTTGGGTTCTATGAAAGTAGGAGTTGAGCGCATCCGCCAGTTAGTTGTATCTTTACGCAATTTTTCCCGGCTCGATCAAGCTCAAAAGAAAGGCGTTGACATTCACGAAGGCATCGACAGTACCCTGTTGATTTTGCAGCACCGGATCAAAGCCCAGTCGGATCGCGCCACCGTAGAAATCATTAAAGAATACGGCAATTTGCCCTTAATTGAATGCTATGCCAGCTCGCTCAATCAGGTATTTATGAATCTGATCGGCAATGCCATTGACGCCATAGAAATGGGACAAATAGATCGAGTTGTGAATGTTAACTCCCTAGGGGCAAGTACAGCCGTGACATATTTGAGTTCGCAACAACTGGATGTCGGGACAGTAGATATAAAGGTCAATACCGAGTGTTTGATACCTGATTCACCATCCCCTTGCATTCGGATTCGCACCGAATTAATTGATGAAAAAACAGTAGGAATTTGCATTGCAGACAACGGTCACGGCATCCCCAAAGAGTTAATTTCTCACATTTTTAATCCCTTTTTTACTACTAAACCCGTCGGTCGGGGGACGGGTTTAGGACTGTCTATCAGTTATCAAATTGTAGTTGAGAAACACCAAGGGGTACTCAAGTGTGTTTCTGTACCCGGTCAGGGTACAGAGTTCTGGATCGAGATTCCTCTGAATTAGTAAGTTAACAGTTAACAGTTAACTTACTAACAACTATAGAAAATTCAGCAGAAGAGAAGTGAGCGACTCCAGAATACTCATAAAGCTGCCGCCCCCAGTGCGCGGCTCCGTTGGCTTTTGGCGGGCCACAATTGCTTCTGCTAGCTGCTTTGACAATTCCTGACCTTGGGGATTTCCTTGAGTGGTAAAGAGTTGGTTTGCTCTTGCAACATCTTGAGCCGCGCCGGCGAAGTCTCCCAAGTCAGCGCGAGACATACTGCGCGCAAAATAAACCGCAGCTATATCCGATTTCAGATTCAGGGCTTGATTGTAATAGTCAATGGCGTTTCTGTAGTTTCCCGCTTGAGCTTCCAGCACTCCCAATCGGTAGAAGTCTTCTGCGGTACCAATATTAGTTGGCATTCCTCTAGCACCCAGCAGTTGGGCGTTAGTTAAATTGGCGTCAGTTAAATTGGCGTTGCTGAGATAGGCGCTTCTCAAGTCAGCACCGCTGAGGTTTGCCCCCGTCAGGTTTGCTCCCGTCAGGTTGACGCCAAACAAACTGGTGCCGCTGAGGTTTGCCCCGCTGAGATCTGCCCCAGTGAGGTTGGCTCGGCTGAGGTTAGCCAATCTCAAGTCAGCGCCTTTGAGATTTGCTCCTGTTAAGTTGGCTAAAACCAGACCAGCGCTGCTGAGGTCGCAGTTTGGGCACTGTCGGGTGGCTAGTAATTGTTGCGTGTGTTGAATGTTCTCGGCCTGTGCAGGGGCTAGAGGGGCGATCGCGCTCAGCAGCGTTGCAGCAGCCATGATTCTGAGTTTCATCTTAAGCATCCAAAATCCCAATTAATAAATCTAAAATAGCTTTTATCGCAGCAATTGAAAATCTAGATCGCAGACATTGCTAAATATTGCCAGATTCTCAGCTATCTATCCCAGACATCATACATAGGGCTGACGCACGAGTGGTCAGAAACCGGGTTTTTTAGGAAAATCTTTCGTTGTAGTCCACAGATTAGGTGAAAAACCCGGTTTCTTTGCCCTTAATCCGTCCAGGACTGATACATTGAAATTCACCAGAAAGAATTGGTTGAAAGCCCCAACCCTTTGAGGGAGAAATGAAAATCAGACTATTCATTACTCCAATCCTCTTCCTTCTAGGTAGAGGTCGCTCTCAAACTGTCAACTGTCAACTGTCAACTGTCAACTGTCAACTGTCAACTGTCAACTGTCAACTGTTGAAGGTCTCACCAGAGTTTCAAATAAACGTTTTGCTATCAATAAATTAGGGTAACAAAAAAAATGTTACCCTTAGTATTGGTTCTCGCCAACCATAACATTTAAGACGTAAATTAATCAATCGTGAATCGTACCGTCAGGCATCGTCGCACCCTTAAGATATACTCCGCTCAGGTTAACTTTTGTCAGGTTTGCTCCCAACAGGTTTGCCCCGCTTAAGTCTGAGGCACTTAAAATTGCTTCAGTCAAATCTGCCCTAATTAGGCTCGCTCCCATTAAGTCGGCTCCGCTGAGGTCTACTTTAGTTAAGTTGGCTCCAATTAAATCTGCTTCTGTGAGAACGGCCCTTCGCAAGTTTACTCCGTAAAGGTTTACTCCGTGCAAGTCTGTACGAGAGAGTGTTGCCCGAGATATGTTGGCTCCGATTAAACTTGCTTGGATCAGGGAAGCTCCACTTAAGTCTGCTTTGCTAAGATTTGCTCCCATCAACTCAGCTCGATACAGGTTAGCTTCAGCTAAAAGTGCTTCGGTGAAGTCGGCTCCAGCTAAGTCGGCTCTGCTCAAATTGATCTGGCACAAATTGGCTTTGCCAAAGTTGACTCTGCTGAGTTTGGCTTTGCTGAGATTGGAGCCAATCAAGTCGGCTTCAGACAGATTGACTCCAATCAATTCTGCTTCGTAGAGGTAGACTTCGTGCAGGTAGACCCCACTAAAATTTCTTTCTCCTATTCCGTATAGCTTGAGCAATTCGTCAACGTTCATTTTGGCTTCTCTACACCTTTTAAATGAACAATACTCTCCGCAAGCTGCTTGCACCGGATCTTCTGCCATTTTAGACTTGAGATGCTAAAAGATTCACGCCCAGTACAAGACTGCCCTAGACCGTTTGGGGAGGTTGAAGGACAAAACAGGATGCTTGTTCACCTGGGTAAAAATGTTTAACAAAAATGTCAATGTTATCGTACTTCCTAACTAAATCAAAGAATTCTCGCTGGAAAGTGCGATCGAGGCCATAACTTTTTATGGCTAGTTGAGGTTACTGAGTATTTGTGTGATAACGATCACTAATTAATGTTAGTAGTATCACATAGAAGCAACGTTTTCGATCACGACAGGCAGGCGAAAATAGCCGATAGTGGTACTGTGATGTTGAAAATTTGACAATCCCACGGTAGACGTGTTTTACTCAACTGGCGATCGAGCAAGTAATTTCACAGAGGCCTGCCCGCGTGCCGTGAAAGTTGGTTGCACCGTCACTCGGCGCGATCCGCTTCGGCCCATCAGAGTGCTAATGTCTCAGGATTTCTCACAAAGGGAAAGCCAGAAATACACTTCTGGGAGCAGGATAATCTGTGTCTAAATGTGCTTCTAGCTAGCGTACAGACCAAGGTTATATGCTAGCTATAAATCGCCAAGACATTCGCAAAAATTACCAAAAAACACCAGAAAAACCATGATATATGTTTAACAAAAAGAGAATAAATGGTATTCCTTAAAAGTCAACTATTGCAGCTAATGTTGCGGTCGATCAGTTAACTGATATCAGTATTAGCAATGATGCTTGTGCCATCCAATACCAAACTGACTCATAAACCGGGTCTTTCACCAAAAGACGCGTTCCAGCCCTTGCTCCAGGTAAAAAAAAACAAGCTTCTGAGCATCTGAGTAAGTCCAGGCATGAAAAAGTTTAATTGAGATAGCTTGTCTATTCCTTTCTTGGCAAGCAAAAGGCGAGCATTTAGGAGGGGAGAAGATTTTTCTCCCCAGTCAAAAAAAACAATTGTATAGTGCGAATCCTCGTGAGGTAATTGATATGGCTGGAGTATGTAAACTTAGCATCACAGAGACCACAGAAGAACTAAAAAGCCTGTTAACCGAACAAAAAACGGCAAGCGGCTTTCAAAAAATTCAAGCACTTTACCTGTTCAAAATTTGTCACGTTAAGACAGTTAAAGAATTGGCAATGACGATCGGCGTAAACCGCATTACTGTGCAGCGGTGGCTGAGAAAGTACAGATCTGATGGACTTGAAGGACTCCTGGAAACCAAGCACAGCGGTGGCAGGAAGCCGGCGATTCCTCCTCTGGCCCGCGCTAGTTTGGCAATGCGCCTCAGCGATCCCCAAAAAGGCTTTAAAAGCTATGGAGAAATTCAAGAGTGGTTGCAGCAGGAATACAGCATAGAAGCTTCCTATAAGGCCGTTTACGCAACAGTCAGATACCAGCTCAAAGGCAAGTTGACGAAAGTTTAGATAGACAGTTCATCCCAAGTCTGGTTAATCACCGTCCAATTGTTGATACTCAGAGTTTAAAGCTGTTGATGACTTTGGTTGTCACTAAAAACTCACTACTTCTTTTTGAACTAAGATCGCTCTCACCAACTGCCGATCGTATAAATTATCTGTTGTGCCGATTGGGTTGAGGGGGAAAATATTTGATGGTTTTCCCTGGTTGGTGAAAGATGCTTAAGCAATGCGCCCGAATTCATAACTTGCAAGTTGTGTCTAATTTGCAGGTTTTGTTATAGAAGAATGAAGAAGTCATTAGTCATCAGTCATCAGTCATCAGTCATCAATAACGGCTTGCTTCAGGATAAAAAGAAGGAAGAAGCCAGCCTTTAGTTATCGTCGCGAGAGACTTTTCTTTGCAGTTGATCGCATGAGTAAAGCGATCGCGCGCCAGAACTTCCCAACCATCAGTCATCAGTCATCAATAACGGCTTACCTCAGGAGAAAAAGAAGGAAGAAGGCAGCCTTTAGCGATCGTCGCGAGAGACTTTTATTTGCAATTAATCGGATGAAGAAAGCGCACGCCAGAACTTCCTAACCATCTGGCGGGGCTGGTATATGTAAAAAAATGGCAGCGACTAAGGCAAAAACCGATCCAAAGCAGCTTTCAACTCTTCTATTTCGGTATCGATATTGCCTTCTTTCGCGGCTCTGGCAATGCACTGAGTTAAATGTTCGTCAAGAATGATTCTTGCTACGCGATCGAGCGCGCCTCGAACTGCTGCAACTTGCACGAGAACTTCGGGACAGGGACGGTTTTCTTGTACCATGGTTTTGATGCCCCGGACGTGTCCCTCAATCCGAGATAAGCGATTAACCAGCCGTCGCATCGATTCTTCATCGTGATGGTGAGGGTGGACTGATTGATTGTCGTGATGGTGGTGGTGGGAATTTGAGGGTACGGATTTGTCAGTAGAAGTGTCAGATATAATCATCAGGGTTGTGCCATTTGAGATTTGAGATTTGAGATTTGAGATTGGGGAATGAGTTATTCCGTAATGGTTTAGAGCGCTGGACTACAGTTGAATTCTTTTTTTGAAGCTGGTATTACTAGGGAAAATTTTCAAGTTAGAATTGAGAATATGTTGAGTTTGTGCTGGCTCCAGACTCGTGTATTGTAGCTCTCTAAATATATTTAGGATCTTCATAGCGGCAGATTATTGAGTCCGCTCGATCGCACGCCTTTACCAGAATAACCCAGACTAACAAAGATTGACGCTATGCGACTATTTAAGTTTTTTGGCTCCGCACCCCGCACCGATCGCTGGTTCGGACTCATCTTAGGAATGACGATCGCCCTGAGCGCTCTCTTCATCAATGCTGCACCCGCTTCTGCCGCAGACGGCAAAAATCCGCCCAACTGGCAGGAACAGCCCAAAAAAGCCGTGCAGCAAGTACATTGGAGTTCCCCAGCAACTCTCCCAAATCCGCAAATGCTAGCGCTGCGGAGCCCGGAACTCCCGGTGGCTGTGGCGGCAGATACCAGCAGTTTTGTGACGGCGGCAGTCGATCGAGTCGGGCCTGCTGTTGTCCGGATTGATACCGAGCGCACTGTCAGCCGCAACCTCGACCCCTTAATGGAAGACCCCTTCTTCCGCAGATTTTTGGGAGAAGATTTGCGGAGCATGACGCCCAGACAAGAACACTTGCGGGGTCAAGGTTCTGGCTTCATCATTGACAAAAACGGGATTGTGTTAACCAATGCTCACGTGGTTGACAAAGCCGATCGAGTAACTGTCACCTTAAATGACGGCCGGACATTTCCAGGAGAAGTCCAAGGTACTGACGAAGTAACAGATTTGGCTGTTGTCAAAATTAATACCAAAGGTGTTAACTTGCCCGTGGCAGCACTGGGAGATTCCGATGCGGTGAAAGTCGGTGATTGGGCGATCGCCGTGGGCAACCCCCTCGGATTTGACAATACCGTCACTTTAGGCATTATTAGCACTTTGAAGCGATCGAGCGCAGCCGTCGGCATTCCCGACAAGCGCCTCGATTTCATTCAAACAGACGCCGCCATCAATCCCGGCAATTCCGGCGGGCCGCTGTTGAACAGCAGAGGAGAAGTGATTGGCATCAACACGGCGATTCGGGCGGATGCAATGGGTATTGGGTTTGCGATTCCGATCGACAAAGCGAAAGCCATCTACGCCCAGTTAGCCAAGGGAGAACAAGTCAGCCATCCGTTTTTGGGGATTCAGATGATTGCTTTGACTCCGGAAATGGCCAGAGAGAATAATTCTGACCCCAATGCTCCTTTGATTGTGCCCGAAGTTACAGGGGTATTGGTGATGCGAGTTGTACCCAATACGCCTGCTGAGAAAGCCGGGATTCGGAAAGGAGATGCGATCGTTCAAATTGAGGGCGAGAAAGTGACTCAACCCGAACAGTTGCAAAATTTGGTGGAAAATAGCCAAATTGGTCAAATTTTGAAACTGAAGGTGCGCCGCGGTTCCCAGGTTAAGGAAGTTGCTGTGACAACTGCTCAATTGAGAGATTTTTAGAGCTGAAGGAGAAGGGGGGAGATTGTTAAAAACTCCCCCCAAAAAGTTTGTAGTGAGGACTTTAGTCCTATCTTGATAGTTCTAGCTAATAAATGACTTAAACGGAGTGGAAAATATTGAACTCAAAAAAGTCACACAGCTCTAATTTAATGGGTTATGGAGGTTCCGATCGCTCCTGTGCGATCGACCCACAACAGTCAATCAACTCTCAGCAGTCGATCGATCATAGCAATCGATATGTTATCTATATTCGTGTGGGTTCGTAAAAAAAATCTGGAATGGAAACAGTTATTTTTTCCAAGACTGCCCTTTGATATACATAATAAGCAACAGCAAGATCAAGGATTCCCATACCAAATGGCGAATATACGGTTGGCTTGTGTATGTCTAAAGTGAGTTTTCCTTGAATAAGTTGATCGATAGTTCCTGTAACAAAATCTCGGTTTCCAACTTCTTGCTCGGTAAGATGCAAAGATGTTGCAGATTTTAAACAGTGATCTACATCATCGACAATGTTGTTTGACTCAAGAATAATTTTTGATGATAAATCTCGCAAAGATAAATGCAAAATAATTGGATTGTGGGAAAAGACACTAATATCGTCAATATATGGTGCATCAGCCGTTGTAGTAAAACTAATCAAATCACAAGATGAAATCAGGTTTTCTTTGGTCGATGAGATTTGAACTTCCTTGATTCCTCTCTCTTGAGCATACTCTTTCATCGCCATACTGTACTCATCAGCTAAGTCAAACAAATCTAGTGCAGATATTGTCCAACCAGTATTTAGCAAAAATTTCAAGACATAACGAGCAATTAGTCCGCATCCAACAATCCCCAATCTTTTGACTGTTTTTGGTTTGATAAGATTTTGGGCTGCTAAAACTGCTGAAGCGGCGGTTCTAGAAGCACTTATAATCGAGCCTTCAAGACAGGCTATTGGATATCCAGTTTCATAATCATTGAGAATAATCACCGCAGATGCACGAGGGATTCCATGGGCGATATTTTTGGGAAAACTGGCAATCCATTTTATCCCTGAAATATTGAATTCTCCTCCCAAATGTGCAGGTAAAGCAATGATTCTCGCTTCTGGCTTTTCTGGATATTTCAAAAAATAACTATCTGGGTTTATGGTGTTTTTGTCTCCATGAGTAAGATATGCTTTTTGAACTAAATCAATTACATTCGCATAGTTAGTTTGGAGTATTTCATTAACTACTGAACCAGAAATAACTGTAAAATTTTGCTCTATGGTGTTTGTTTTCATGGAATTAATTTTTATTGGTCTTTATATTGCGTTAAGGCAATGAGGAAAGCGTTCCGAAACCCACCGATCGTCATAAATTGTATCTAGGTAGCTCTCTCCTAAATCAGGACTTATTGCTACTATACTTTTCGCTGCATCCAGTTTATGTGCATAAGCTTTGATGCCTGCCAAAACTGTTCCAGTCGAACCTCCGACTAAAAATGTTTTTTCGCGTAGTAAATATCGACACATTTTTATCGTGTCCTCTTCTTTAACTACTACAATATCATCAATTAGACTTTTATCTACCAATTCTGGTTTTCGACTTGTACCTAGTCCTGGAATATATCTTTTACTAGAAGGTAAATCGAAAGTAACCGAGCCAAAGGTATCAACTGCAATAACTTTTGTTTTTAGCTTGCGATCTCTAATGTATTCAGCACATCCCATTAATGTACCTGTAGTACCTGCACCAATAAATAAGTAATCAACCTCTGAAAAGCTTTCAAAAATTGAATGTGCTGTACTCAGATAATGTGCATTTTTGTTCTCGCAGTTCGCATATTGATTCAGCCAAAATAAATTTTTATTTTCTTTAAGCAATCGCTTAATTAAATCAATTCTGCTATTTAAAAATCCTCCATTTTTATCTCTATCTTTAACAATTACAAGCTCGGCTCCGAACAATTTTATATATTTCTCATTCCTAGACGAAATGTTTGGATCGCTGATACAGGTAAAGCGATATCCTTTAGTCGAACAAGCTAGGCTAGCCGCCACTCCTAAGTTACCAGACGAAGATTCGATAATATGGGTACGATCCGGTGATATCTCTCCTTTTTCTTCGAGAGCCTCTATCATACGTATAGCAGGTTTTATTTTGATAGACCCTGCTGGATTAAATCCTTCAACCTTCAAAAATATATCTGCTTTCAAAGACAAAAAATTGTTTAATTTACAAAAAACTTTGTCGAGAACCAGTTCCAAACAGTTTTCAGCAATCAATGGAGATATCATCAAACCTGAGCAAGATGATTTGAAATTCTCAGACAAAATTAAGGGTGTTTCCGTATCTGGTGCATCGTAAGAATTCATAAATTTGTTAAAAGTCTTGGATGGAGAATAAACAGTTTATGTGATGTTTATGTTTCGCATACTTTCGAGCTTTCTCTATCAATAATATCATGATGTTATTGCTTCTGGGATGGGGGGGGTACCCCTCATCTCAAAATGACACTCCACAAGTATTATGGAAGATAAGAATGTTAAGTATCTGAACAAAAAAAACTACAGATTTGTATTGCCTTAAGGAATGATTAACAACTATGCTCACATCTGACTCGAAAAAGATTCAGTTATTACGTTATAAGGGACTTATTATGGTGCTGGTGGCGGCCACCTTGTGGGGACTTTCTGGTACGGTGGCACAAAAGCTTTTTCAAAATGAGGGATTTACTCCTGGTTGGCTCGTAACAATGCGCCTGCTAATCTCAGGAATATTGTTATTAATAACTGGATGTTTCCGAAATAATTTCCATCAAGTTTTTGCTGTGTGGCACGAGCCCAAAGATAGGATTCGATTAGTGATTTTTGGAATTATTGGTATGTTGGGAGTACAGTATACCTATTTCGTGGCAATTCAAACTGGTAATGCTGCTACGGCAACCTTATTGCAATATTTGGCTCCATTATTTATTATGGTTTACTTAGCAATAAAGTACAATCGAATTCCGAATTATCAAGAGTTTATAGCCCTGGGATTTGCCCTCTTAGGTACATTCCTTCTCGTAACAAATGGATCTATTCACCAGTTATCCGTCTCCAGTGCCTCAATAGCATGGGGATTAAGTTCTGCAATTGCACTTGCATTTTACACATTATATCCATCAGGTTTGCTACAACGTTGGGGTTCTGAAGTAATCATTGGGTGGGGCATGATTATAGGAGGTATTGCATTATGCCCGATCGCTTCTCCTTGGCAAATTCAAGGTCAACATTGGTCTATCATTACTGGTTTGTTAGTAAGTTTTGTGATTGTATTTGGCACAGCAATCGCTTTTTATCTCTATATAGACAGTCTTCGATACATTACACCTACAGAAGCCAGTTTATTAGCCAGTGCAGAGCCTTTGTCGGCTGTAGCTGCATCGGTTATTTGGCTTCGCTTACCACTGAGTCTTTTTGAAGGTATCGGTGGACTATGTATTGTTGGTACAGTGTTGATGTTGTCCCTACGTCCCAGAAATTAAAGCAAAACATTATTAAATTCAACTAGAAAGATAATTGATCGGAGCGATCAAAAATTAGTTTTTTGATAGATATATAAATCAAGAAAGTTTATCAGCTTGCAGCCGTTAACTAAACTGTAATTTAAATCAATAGAGGTTCATACTAACCGTGAAAACAAACAATCAGCCTTGTAATTTTTTCTTAATGACTGAAAATAGCTTTCATCCAACTTATTTAGTGTCACAATGGTACACCAAATTCCAAGGAAACCCATTTTTTAGAGGTATTCTCATACGAGATGATAAAAATGATGCTTCACACCAGAGTAAAGAGCGATTTCATCAATTACATCAGAAGGAAAAACTTTTAACAAGTGATTCTCTACAGGAAATCCAAACATTATATGGTGGACTTAGTAAGACGGAAGAAGCTATGATAAGATTATTTGGAATACCTGCATTGGCACAAAACTCATTTCAAAAAAGTATCTTTTTAGGTAAAACTATAAATAGTGAAAAAGTGAAGGAGTGGCTACAAATAGAATGTAAAAATGAAGGTAAGATTTGTATGTTTGTGTTTTTGGATAAGATTCTTAGTCCTTGGTGGATTGAATTAACAGAAGGTAACATTATTAATGCTCATTCTGCTGTTCTTCCTTATGCAAGAGGTATGTTTGCTATCGAAAATATGGCATCTCGTGGTGATATCGAAGAATTTCAACGAGTTGCTGGAGCGTCTGTTCATTATGTAGATGAAGGCGTAGATACTGGCCCTATTATTCGGGCTGTCAGAATAAAAGATCCCTTTGAATTTCAATCCTTGTCGGAGGTAAAAGCTTATAGTTATAAGCTGGCTTTCGATCTTCTGATACAACAAGCTTCAGAAATGATCGAAAATCCTCAAATACAATCTGTGGGGATCAAAGCCTATCCTACACTCATCAGTCCTGTATTTTCTAGAAAAGACTACACTCCCCAGGTCGAAGAACTCGCCGAAAAGAGATTTATAGAAATGAAACAAGATTCAGTCAACGCTATAAAAACAAAAACAACCTATAAGAAAATTCCTACGGGATAGATCCTCGACTTCTTTAAGAATTCGGGGATCTGGGTATAAAGTAAAGTCACCAGCCAGCAGATGCTTCCCAGTCGGTAATCGCTGCTTGCTGCCATGCTTCATCCTCATCGGTTAATTCATCGCTCAGTTCATCCAGCAATAAACAGGCTTCTACCATTGCCTGTTGTTCTTGTTGTTTGCGCCATGCTTGCAATAAAACCTCAACTAGCCGACTGCGATTTCTACACGCTGGTCAATGTAACGCACTAACTCATCTGGCAAAGAGATATAGCAATCCTAAATCATTATCAAGGTTATGATATAATTATATGCAATACTTGATTGTCACAAAAAGATGAATAAATTACAACCACAAAAAGTATCCGCTCAATAATTCGGGGTAGCAGAGAAAAAAAGTAAGCAGAGTAAAAAAAGTGTTATAAAATAGGACACATGACGCCAAAGACTATTTCACAAGACAAGTCATCCTCCAATATACTGCAAACCATCGACCCCTCAGGTATTGCAGACCAATCAATGCGTCAGACAGTAGAGCTCTTAGGGGCTTGCAATTAAATATAACCCCAGTTATCCTAGAAGAGTAGGAACCAAAAAATCTGACATAAGTGGTTGTGACTTCTGTAAGTGGGATGCTA
>NZ_JAEQDE010000088.1:8159-76650 GCF_020737865.1 Microcoleus sp. PH2017_35_SFW_U_B | reverse complement strand
GAGCCAGGTCATTGAGGAGCCGTATGTGGTGAAAGTCACAAGTACGGTTTTGAAGGAGAGGGGGAATGAGTAATTATTCCCTCGACTCTATCAAAGTAGTCAGTAAGTTAGGTGTAAACCTTGACCGACTGAATAGACGGTGCTTGACGACTCCCAGCGAGAGTTAGAGTTTGGGCATTGCCCAAGCCTGCTTTGTCCGCAGAATCGAGCGTGGCTTTAGCCCGCTCGAGTGTCAACCCCTATTAACCGACTACGGTATAGTGGGGGAATTCCCGTCTGTCTAGTTAAATTGTCAAGAGGTAGATGGCTAGTTTTGGAGTGGTTTCTCAAAAAGAGTTAGGGCGCAGGCGCGAAGAGTTGCGGCGGCAGCGTCGCGCTCGATCGGCAGCCCTGATGTGGCAAATGTTGGCAGCGAGCGCGATCGCCGGGGGTTTGCTGTGGTGGATTGCACAGCCGGCTTGGTTGATTGCTCGATCGGAACAAGTGAAGGTGGAGGGCAATCAGTGGCTGTCGGACAAGGCGGTGCGCTCTTTGGTGCCGCTGTCTTACCCGCAGTCGCTGTGGGGAATTCAACCGCAGGCCCTGGCCCAAAAGCTGGAGTCAACGGGGCCGATCGCCAAAGCCAAGGTGACTCGCAACTTGTTTCCACCTTCTTTGACAATAGAAGTGTCAGAAAGGCTGCCGGTGGCGGTGGCACAGCCGACTGCGGTGTTGAAATCTAGCGACAAGGACAAGGTGGGGTGGCTGGATGCTCGCGGAGGCTGGATGCCGTCAGAGAGCTATACTGCTGTGCGATCGGACAATAGTTCGATCGCACCGGTCAGCCCTCAGGGAACCGGGCCCCAGCATTCTTTGCCAACTTTAAAAGTCATCGGGCCTTTGGAACAGTATCGAGCCTCGTGGCCGAAGTTTTACCAAGGACTCAGCGGCTTGACTGTGAAAGTGTTTGAGATAGATTGGCAAAACCCAAATAACTTGATCTTGAAAACAGAGATCGGTACGGTACACTTAGGGCCGTACAGTTCCAAGACTATCGAGCAGCTTAAAGTTTTAGACCGAATGCGACAATTGCCAAAACAGCTAGATTCAAGCAAAATAGCCTACATTGACTTGAAAAATCCTGCTGCCCCGATCGTCCACTTGCCAGAACCCCCTCCTAGTTTGGAGAGTTCAACTCCCGCACCAACTCCGGCTCAGAATTGAGCCTGTGTCTTGGAAAGGCGGGAGAAGGTATAGTCGATCGACAATCAGAATTTTTACATCTGGGCATCAATACGCAAGACTGGAAATAAGGACACTTTTTTGATACCGATCCGCATCAGAAAAAAAATTCATAACTTTGGGTTCGATCCGATGCGTTAAGGGCTGGTATCCATTTTTTTCATTTTGCCTTGCCCAGAAGTGCCTTGTGCACAAGCACCTAGATGGGGTATGCAAGCTATGGGCGAGCAACAGCGGCCAAATCCGAGATTGCTAACATTGAGCCTCGACCAGTGTTAGTTTTTCGCGCAACATTAGCATATAGTTGATGGTGAATTGGCGTTTAGTTTAGTTAAAAAGCTGTAATCTACTATCCCAGACTCTCATGAACCTTAATAATAGTCAGGGGTCTGACCAAGACAGTCCCCCTTCGGAAGAAGTAAAAAATTTTCCGGTGGCCTTAGATTCCGCCAATCCGTTTAGACGCAAGTCTGGTTATGTAAATGTAGATAGTATTGATATCGATCCTATGGTCAATCCCAAAGACATAATGCCCAGCAGTGCCGCCAAAATCAAAGTAATTGGCGTTGGCGGTGGTGGCGGCAATGCCGTTAACCGGATGATTGCTAGCGAGGTTTCTGGTGTCGAGTTTTGGTGCGTGAATACGGATTCCCAAGCTCTGGTGCTCTCTAATGCTCCGAAACGCTTGCAAGTCGGACAAAAGTTGACGCGCGGTTTGGGCGCGGGCGGCAATCCGGCGATCGGACAAAAGGCTGCTGAAGAGTCTCGCGACGAAGTTGCTAATGCTTTGAATCACGCCGATTTGGTGTTTATCACGGCCGGCATGGGTGGCGGTACGGGCACGGGCGCGGCTCCGATTGTCGCGGAAGTGGCTAAAGAAATGGGCGCTTTGACTGTGGGCATCGTAACCCGGCCTTTCACGTTTGAGGGACGGCGGCGCACCAGCCAAGCTGAGGAAGGAATTGCGGCTTTGCAAAGCCGGGTGGATACGCTGATCGTGATTCCTAACGACAAGCTGCTGTCTGTGATTTCGGAACAAATGCCCGTACAAGAGGCTTTCCGAGTTGCTGACGATATCCTGCGCCAAGGGGTTCAGGGTATTTCTGACATTATTACGATTCCCGGTTTGGTGAATGTTGACTTTGCTGACGTGCGCGCTGTAATGGCGGATGCGGGTTCGGCTTTGATGGGTATCGGCGTGGGATCTGGCAAGTCGCGGGCTAGGGAAGCTGCAATGCAGGCGATTTCTTCGCCTTTGCTGGAAGCTTCCTCGATCGAGGGCGCTAGAGGTGTAGTGTTTAACATCACTGGCGGTACAGATATGACGCTGCATGAAGTTAATGCGGCGGCTGAGACGATTTATGAAGTTGTCGATCCGAATGCCAATATTATTTTTGGAGCGGTGATTGATGAGCGGCTTCAGGGCGAAATTAAGATTACTGTGATCGCTACTGGTTTTTCGGGGGAAATGATCTCATCGTCTCAGGCTTCGCGCGCGCAAAATGTTAATGCTCCTTGGCGGGCTGCAACTGTGCCGGTGACTCCGGCTCAACAGCCGCAGGATGCGAAAGCGAAACCGCAGGATTTCGGATTGGATATTCCTGAGTTTTTGCGCAACCGTCGCCCACCCAAATGATTTTAGATTTTGGATTTTGGATTTTAGATTTTGGATTTTGGATAAATCTCCAATCTGAAAAATCTAAAATCTATTGAGATTTGGGATTTGGCATTTTAGATCAATCTAAAATCTAAAAAATCCCAAATCTAAAATCTAAAATCTAAAATTTCTAGGGTTTGTCCGGGTTCGGGTTCGAGTAGCTGGGTGGATAGTCCCGAATTGGCGAGTAAATCGCGAAATTCGGGGATGCTGCCGATCGACTTCACTAACATTGGTAAAATACCCGTGGCTCGGATATCTCCTGTGGTTGTAGGTACAAAAAACCGAGGTTTTAGGGTTTGGGCAAGTTTCAGGGCCTCAGCAGGGCCGATGATGATTTGTCCGAGGAAGGGGAAGATTTGACCGATGACGGGGGCGATTGCTACGTCTACGGTGTCTATTTTCTGTTTGACTTTTTCTAAGGGCGGCAGGTGTGGTTCGTAATAAAGAGTTTCGCCGCTGTTTAAATCTTTGAGTAAATAGCCGTTTTCTTCTTGTCCGGGCTGGATTTCGGCTCCGGGTACGGCGGTTATTTGTAATATTTCTTTAAATGTAGACTCTTGCCAATTTGCTAAAGATGTGATATTGGTGTAGCCTAAACTGCTGAGGACTTTGGCGGCGGTGGGTGAGGCGATCGCGGGAATTGTGCGATCGAGCTTTTCGAGTGTTGGTCTGTGACAGTGGTCGTCTAAGCCTTGGGAAATTAGGATAAGATCGATCGGCGGTAAGGTACTGGGAGTAAAGGCGACGGGCGTGTTGTGGTAGGCGGTGAACAGCCAAGGTTGACCGTAAAATACGAGGGGATCGACTAGCCAGGGATCGACTAAGATGGTTTGGCCTGCGATGTGGAAGATCCAGGAGTTGAGGTCGATGCGGGTGAGTTTCATATTTATTTGCAATAATTCTTTACTTGATTTTAATCATAGCTAATTTGGTTGGGGATTTTGAACCGCAGATGATGGCAGATGAACACGGATGAACGCGGATAATATGGAATTTATCTGCGTTTGTTTGCGTTTATCTGCGGTTGCACAAAAGATGATTAAATCTAAGATTCCTGTGGCTTTGACTGTGGCTGGATCTGATAGCGGCGGCGGGGCCGGGATTCAGGCTGATTTGCGGACTTTTGCTTTTCACTGCGTGCATGGTACGAGTGCTCTGACTTGCGTGACAGCTCAAAATACTTTGGGTGTGACGCGGGTGGATGCTTTGTCTGCGGAGGCTGTGGCCGCTCAAATCCAGGCGGTGGTTGGGGATATTGGGGTGCAGGCTGCGAAGACTGGGATGCTGCTAAACCGGGAAATTATGGCGGTAGTTGCTTCCCAGGTTGAAGCTTGGAATATAGGAAATTTGGTTGTCGATCCGGTGATGGTATCCCGATCGGGCGATCGACTGATTGACGACGGGGCGATCGCATTTTTGCGCGATAATTTGATTCCTTTGGCGGTTGTTGTAACTCCTAATCGCTTTGAGGCTGAGATTTTGAGCGGAAGAGAGATTGTTTCTTTAGATGATATGCGATCGGCAGCGCAGGAGATTTATCGATCGGGCGCGAAAGCTGTTTTAGTCAAAGGTGGCGGGATGGCGGGAGATTTGCGGGGAATTGATGTTTGGTTTGACGGTACGCGGCTGGATGTGTTGAAAACTGAGACGGTTGATACTGGGAATACTCACGGGACTGGTTGCACGTTGAGTGCTGCGATCGCTGCT
Source organism: Microcoleus sp. PH2017_35_SFW_U_B (assembly GCF_020737865.1). Taxonomy (NCBI): domain Bacteria; kingdom Bacillati; phylum Cyanobacteriota; class Cyanophyceae; order Oscillatoriales; family Microcoleaceae; genus Microcoleus; species Microcoleus sp. PH2017_35_SFW_U_B. The sequence continues at coordinate 72,062 of NZ_JAEQDE010000088.1, read as the reverse complement.
AATCTAGCATTAGGTAAAGATTTGTTTACAGCGGTGACATTAGCTAAGAATTATGTTACTACTGCTCTGAAATATGCTTTAGATATTGGGGAAGGTCAAGGCCCAGTAGGGCATTTTTTCCCGCTTTTGGTCTCAAAAGTCCTTAGTCATTAGTCATCTCATCGCCCAAAAGAAAGATCGGGAGCATCTCAATTTTGCAAAAAGCATTTTTTTTATTATAGTGCGAGCGTCCCCGCTCGCGATTTGTAGCATACGCGAGCTCTTGCGTGCTCGCACTATAAATGCAAAACTGAGATGCTCCCGAAAGATCGCAATCAAATAGGTTCGATCGTTCGGACTTTAGTCCTTCTTTATGCGGACTAAAGTCCTCACTACGAACCGTTTTTATTAGTGGTACAGTTGTTAAATTGTCTACTTTTAGGCTTGGGAATACAGGGAGGGCGATCGCAAGAATGTTTGATTTGGTGAGGGTTTGGGGGTTTTGGGCGTTGAGGGCAAGCGAGTCAGCGCAGGAAGTGACAGTTTGCTGTAACTGCGATCGCCCGGAATTCCCTATTGTGAAATCATCGAATTTAACAATAGCCCCATGGAACTCCTCAACTACTACTTTCAAACATCTACTTCCTTCCAACCCTTATTCTATCAGGTCAAATTTGTAATTTGCCATAAAATCCTCCGCCGCGACAGCCAAACATTGGCACTGATAGCACTCCCAAATAAATTGTAAACTCTTCCCTTCTCTTTCTTCCTTCGCGTTCTTTGCGCCTTCGCGGTTCGTTTAATTTCTCAATTTCTCAGGAGAAAGCGCGATCGCCACCAAATCTTCAATCTTCTTAATATTCGGATCGCCAGCTAAATAGCCAATACCTCGATGCAAGTGCAGGCGAAACTGTTGGGCGAGAGTTTCCTTGGACGTACCCAAATTATCTTGATAACACCGCTGCTTGAGAGCAACGATCAGAATATCAGCCATGTCGCCGCCAAAAACATCCCAGCTTAGTTCCACATTGCTGTCGCTCTTAATAGGTACTGGGGATGGGATGCTGGGTTCGGCGAGCGATCGGCAAAATCCCCACCGGCACAGGACGTTCCACCGATCGATTTTAGTCGATCGTTTGAGTTTAGATAGTTGGTCTTTGGCTGTTTGAGAGAGGCAGATGCGATCGACTGGTGGTTCCATGAGTTGAGAATTGTTTGATATCTGGTAAAGAGTGTTAATATTTGGGAAGCTCAGCCTCTAAATTTACGTTTTTTGACCGAGTTAAAAAACTAAAATTAACAAATTTTTACAGGGCGCGGGCTTGATAAATACAGCGGTTTTTGGTATTATATTTTTAGTAGGATGAATCCTAACATAATGGGATGGTTGCAAAAATAAAATTTTCGCAACCATCCCATTATCCTATATATACTACCGCAACTCCCCGGAAAAGTCAAGGGGGTTGCTAAAAATTTTGGCGCGGTTTTTTATGCCCAGAAATAACCAGTTTCGACGGTAGTTTGCCGTTTGGTCGAATCATAGTTGAGGAGGTAGCTGTGGGCGATCGCCTCTAATTCTTGCAGCTTATCATATTCTGCTTGCCGAATCTCCGTGTCGGTAGAAAGCAGGATGACTTGGTGGCTGGCTGAGGGAAAATAGCGTTCGACTAGGTTGTTTCTGTGGGATGAGTCGAGGCGGCCGAGGGGAGTGTCGATCGCAACTGGTAACTGTCTCCCGGATACTCTGGCCAATCCCCACAAAAAGGCGATCGCCAGCAGTTGTTTTTCACCAGCCGAAAGTCGGTGTTTGGGTACCGGTTTGCCTTCTGGATCGTAAATTGACAGGCTAAATGTGTCAGTGTCGATCGCAACTCTGTGCACCAGGTCGCTTTTGTGCAACAGGTAGCGAAAACAGTCGGTAATCTCTATTTCGAGTTTGTTGAGTTTTTTGAGGGTGAGTTTTTCTTTAAAGAGTTTAAGGGTATTTTGCGCTTTCGCGATCGAAGCGATGACGTGTTGGCTGTTTCTGATGGTAATGTATTCACTACTGTAGCTTTCTAGTTGTTTCTGGGTTTTGGCTAATTCTTTATCTAATTCTGCGATGCGACTGTTTGCGGATTCCAAGGCTGCGGCTGCGATTGCAACTGCTTTTTGAGCATTCCTGACTTCTTCTTCTAATTTCTCGTAGGCTTCGGGGGAAGCTGCGGCGGCGAGTTGTCTGTCGGTGAAGTCAATTTCTGTTTCGATGTGGGTGATTTCTGCTATTTGTTGGGCCACGAGAGTTTCTTCGGCTTTGATTTGGTAGCCGAGGAGGTTTTCTAATTGCTGGATATTGCTGTTGTCGGCGTTCATCCAGGGCGGGGCGTCGGTTGCCGCTTGCTGTTCGAGTTCTCGATCTTCTTCGCGGATGAAGTCTTGAATTTTATCTAGCTGTTGGGGATTTAAGGAGATTTCGGCGATATAGTTGAGGAGGCGATCGCTTCTTTGTTTGATAACATTTTGGGCAATCTTTGCTTGCTGCTGGCTGGCTTCGGTTTCTGCTTGGGTTTTTGCAGCGGTTAGCAAGGGTGAAATAAGCGCTAGCGGTAGCATATTTGATGCCAATTCCATCATGGCTAGACGGGTTTTGTCTGCTTGATTTCTGTAGTCGTTTAGCTGTCTGTCTAGTTGACTGCGATCGCCCGCAATTTTTCCGCCTTGATAAATAAATTTGTCTGATGCTTTTTGCTGATTTGTTTGAGCTTTTTCTAATTTATTTTTCAGGCTGGCTTGTTCTTCAGTTGCAAATTGTTTTTTGTTACTAATTTCCTGAAAAGTTGCTTCAATTTTTTCTAAAGCTGCCAAGTCTTTTTTGCCAGCAATTTCTTTGCGCTTGCGGCCTGCTAATATTTCTAAATCGACAGCGAGGCGTTCTGCTAATTCTAAACCCAACAAAGATTTAATCGCCCCGACGACAAACTCGGGCGGAGTTTCGAGTTCGGCGAGTTCTTTGACTTGTTCGCCGTCAAACAGAAACAGGTTGGATATGCCGACTGGTAAAAGGGTTTCGATATATTCGTCCCAAGTGTTGGTAATGGCTTTGTCCGACCACCAATCCTTGACTATTTCGCTGTATATGAGAATGCTTAAGGTGTCTTTGATATCTGGTTTTTTCCAGTATCTAACAATTTTAAATTGAGTTAATTGGTCATCTTGGACTTGTTCAAATGTTAGTTCTACGCGGGTTTCTTCTAGTGGGGGAGTGTGGCGGTTGACGCATTGATTAATAAAGTCGCTGTAGCTTAAATTGCCTCGGGTGGAACATTGGGCGCGACCGCCGTAGAGGGCGAGGCGAATGGCGTCCATGAGGGTGGTTTTTCCGCCGCCGTTCATGCCGCCAAATAGGATAACCGGGCAGGGATTTCCGTCTTTTTCGGGGCGGAGATTGATGGTTTGGGTGCCTGCATAGGGCCCGAAGTTTTTGAGGACGAGTTCGAGGAATTGCATTGTAGATGTTGTCGGTGGTTGCTGATTTGTTTAGAAGGTGCGTCAGCCATTGGGCTATCAATTAGATACAGAATAATGCTAGCTGACGCATCCTACGCAGAGGAAGTTTTGATTAGACAGATTTAATCTTTGCTATTTTTATCTCCTACATCGGGAGTTGAAAATTTGATATCTGCCCAAGATAGCTGCTTCGCTTGATTGCTGCTGCTTTCAAGTTCTTGTTTGAGTTTGGCAATATCGACGGTATCGGATTGTGCAGAAATGTTGGTTTGGGCGATCGCACTTTTGACCTGCTGAATGTTTTCAGTCGGATTTGCTATAACAGCTTCCACCGCAGTTTTTAAGTTGCGTTGATAGTGGGCGTTACCAATAGCTTCCTCCTTCGATCGCGAACTGGTTTCAAAACACTTGTCCAAATCTGCGTAAATGCCTGTACGGCGGGGTTTTGTGTAATATTGGCGTTCTGTATCGAGGAGTTTTGCCATCAATTCGAGGTGCATTTCGTCCTCGCTGCAAATTTCTGCGATCGCAGTCCATTCGTCGCTACCTAGGAGTTTCCTTTCGGCGGCTGGGCGGGAATCTGCAAAAGGTTCGCCCGTGACTTCTTGATAAATGCGGGGTAAACTGTCGTCAAATTCGTGCTTTTGTTCCAGCCAAATGCGGCGGATTTCGCTAAGTTCTTCCGGGGTAATTAAGGTGATGTCGCGCATTTCTAGGGGTGCGGTTTTGCGGATGTGGGTTTGTGCTTCCAGGACTCGTCTCAGCCAGTGTTCTCGCCAGAATTTGGTGTATGGGCCTGGGATGGGTTCGACGGAGGTTGTGTCGTCGCCCATGTTGCGTTCAAACAATTCTACTCTACCGTAGATGCGGCGAAAGTCTCTTTTTGGGCGATCGTCTTTTATGTCTAATTCGTTGCGAATATCGAGGAGAGGCTGCATCCATTCTTTTTCCTCATCGTTTTGAATCATTGCCTCCATTGATTTATCTTTGTCAACCATTGTACACACCCAGCAGCCAAAGCGAGAATCGCCACAGCTCGGAGTAGAAGTATCAACAACTAAAGGACACTCATTGTCTGCTGTTGCACCTCGATACATGGCAAATAAATCTTTATTGTTATTTCCCCAAGGATTGTCCCACTGCATTAGGTACAGCCAAACTTCATCATCACGCCAATCCTCAATAGGGGTATAAATTAAAGAGTTAGGTAAGCGAGCATTAGGACTGAGACGCTCGCGCAATCTACCAGCTTCATACTTTTTCATTGTTGCTGCACGTTTGCTGCTTTCAGCCTTGCGAGTACCCAAAACAACAATAGTTTCACCATGTACTCGAACTAAGTCTCGGATAAATTGATTTACTGGCTGAATTTTCATCCTATCTGTACACCACCGAAATCCATTGCGAGGCGCTGGATAGCCTTTACCAATTAAGCATACCCAGAATGTTTCTTTCACCTCTGGATGAAGGAGATGCGGGGAAACAGGCATTTTTTGCTCTTGAGCAAGTATCTTGAGTTTAGCTAAAGATTTACGTACCCAAGCCGAAATAATCGGATTTTCAGCGAAAGTATCAGTTGTGATTACATGGATATTTTTTGTGCGTTTTTCGATCGGAAGTGCTGCTATCGCGTTCCAGATAAGCTGCAATACTGCGGTGCTATCTTTCCCGCCACTCCAACCGATTAACCAAGGTATAGCGTCTAAGCAGTATAATTCTTGAATTTCTTTAGTTAGCTCTTTTATCTCTTCGAGTAACTCCGGAACAGTTCGCGGTTCAAATAATAACATCTGTTGAACTTCTATCACGTTATAAAACTCCTATCTTGCTAATTTTGGATTTTTATGATACAATCTGCTTGCTAGCATACTGATCCATGTGTATCTTGTTATTTGCCCTTTTGCACAATAGCATCCCTGGTTCACGTACAGTCAAAAAGTTATAATAATTAAATAATTTTTTACCCGCATTATGCCAGAAAACAACTACCCAGAGACAGATTCGATCCAGAAACTTGACGAAGTTCTAGAGCCTTACTTTGCCAAGTACCACCGTCAGAAGTGCTATCCTGGGCTAACTTTTCAGCAGGGGAAGCGGAAGATGGTGCAAATCAATATCCCGGCTGATGACTTGCCTACTCTCCTCCAGGCAAGACCATCAACTGGCAACGATCCTGATTCGGGCAAAAATCGCCCAGAGATAAAGGGTCATGCTGAGGAAGTAAAACAATATATTCTTAAGCGCGCTAGAAACGATCAACCCTGGATTTTGGGTACACTGACAGCAAATATCGATCCTGAAAAGATTGACATTATAGAACTAGGTCGAGGGATTTGTCTAGTAGTTATTCATCGTGGTGTTAAGTTAGATATTACTGATGGACAGCATCGCAAGCGCGCTATTCACGAGTTAATTGAAAGTGGTGACGGCGAGTTAATAGGTGATAATGATTTCCCTATTACGCTGGTTTTAGAAAAAGATTTTAACCAGTGTCAGGCGGATTTCCGAGATATGGCGCAGACCAAACAACTGGATAAATCATTGCTTTTGTCATTCGGTGAGTTTGAAGGTCGGGTTGGTATCACCAAAAGCTTACTTGAAAAAGTGCCAATGTTTCATGGAAAAGCCGATAAAATTAAAACTAATCCCGACAGTAAAAGGAAACTTATATACACAACTAATTTTATAGCTAAATTGGTGAGTTGCGCGTTTACTGACGGCCCAATTGATGAACTCAAAGATTATGACGTTGCCGAATCATCAAATATTTTGGCTATATGTCTTAACAATTTTTTTTCAGAATGTAGTCAGACTAAACATATTTTTGAAACCAGCGTTGAAGATTTGAGTGTTGAAGATGTTAATCAGTTTAAGGAATATTGCATTTTAGGTAGAAGTGTAGGGCTAGAAGTTTTAGGTAGGTTGCTATACTGTACCTATGACACAGATAGCAGCCAAGATTTTGCTCATGAAAAAGTATCGGAATTGGCACAACTGGATTGGTCTAGACCAAGCCATATTTGGGAGGGAAATGTTGTTTTATCTAACTCCAGCTCTAGTAATCCAAGAGCATCCTATAAAATAACAGCAAGTGCTAGTGCTGTAAAAATGGCAGTCGAGGCAGCAAAAGCCGAGCTAGGATGGCTTTAACAAATATTATCTTCCTGAATCTGCGGTTTACAAGCCCAGCTTCACCTTTAAATAATTAGTCATCCAATTAACACTCGCCCTCGACTTAGAAATCCCCCCTTTTACCAAAATTCCTCCCTCCCAATCAGGATTAGAAATCGACCAATCAACCTGCTGCAAAAGGCTCAAATGTTCCTCCCAATTATTGGGAAAAACCGATCGCAAAACAGCCCCAACTTCCCCTAAACTCTCTAGCACAACACTGTGACAGTGTACGGAATCCCGGCGAATTTCTCCGGCTGCAACTTGCTTGTGCAGCACTAATTACCAATCTGGAATAAAACTGCTGACTGCATTCCAGTAACTAACCGCCTGTTGTATTTGCTGAGTAAGTTCTTCCTGTTTTTCCTGTTTTGTGGCGCGGTAACGAGGGGGTTTCGCCTGCTTGCTGCGATGGATGTTGGACAGCAAAGCTATCGTAGCACGATCGATCGCACTTAGCGCAAACAATTTGGGCGATCGCCCATTCAAACTCCCCCTCTCCATCTCCGTCAAACAGCGGAACACCTCAACCTGCTTAACAACCGCCTTCAGCACCACAGCCGAATCGCCCCGGTGGTTGTAAAGTAGACTTAGCGACGACTCCAAAGGAACTTGAAAATTGTTCAAATCGGCAAACTTTTGCTGCGAATTTTCCAACCCAATATCAAGATACAAAATCAGCGCCACAGTCTCATATCCCAACTGCGGATTTTCCCTCAAAGCCATCTCAAAAGCGGCGCGCCGATGCTGTCCGTCATTAATAGTAAACTTAGCATCCATCGGCACTCGCAAGCGACCGATTTTGCGTTCTTCCGCTTCATTTCCGACAGCTTCAAAAGTAATATCCGCATCAATAGAAGCGGCAATTGCCCCACAAGTATAACTTGTATAATTCTTGACCAAATAGTCAGCAATTTCAGGAATCCGAGTTTTATTCAGAGTGCGAATAGCCCGCAATTCCGGTGGCAAATCTTCTGATTCAAAGGGGAACAATTTCGGCAAAAAACGCACCGGACACATCGATACGTAATATTCGCGGCCCGCTTGAATTCCCCGGATCGCCGGCAAAATGTATTCAAAGGAAGGAGTAGACATATTTTTTTGTGAAGCCGGAGATAAATCTCAACCCTGGGCGATCGCAATTCTTCATCTGCGACTTAGATAAAGTCTTGACATTTTGCACAAATTATGATATGCGGCTTGAATCTCATAACTTAACAACTCCAGTATTTCACAATGCTTTTTAAAAAACAAGAGTTGACATAAATTTTAACCTATGATATTTTTGGAAACACAGCGTAAATTATATAAAAACTCCCTATGACTACCAATCCAGCGGCTGACCTCGCTAAACAATTTTTGGAAAAAGAAAATCGCGAAAGACAGGAAATCGCACTGTTATTAGACAATTATTTAGGAAAAGACGATCGCATTTTCGTACAAAAAACCCAGATGGGAAGCAGCGAAGCCTACATCGGTTCAGTCACCCTAGAATGGTTAGACTCCCGCGTCCGTTTCGCCTCGCAAATGCCGCTTTTCCGGCAAAAATTCGACCTCCAAACCAACAACATCGTCCGCGACGACGAAACCATTGACGAAATTATTCAGCGCCCCTTAGATTGGTCGCGCCAAACCGCCCTCACTCAATATTTAGCAGCCCGAAAATCCCACAAATTCCCCGCAGTTTTAGTAGTCGTCAGTCCCCCGTGGGTAGACAATCCTCACGCGGAAGAATGGGATGAAAACGGCGTTGCGACTAAATCCGCCGCTGAATTCATATCCTTTGATAAAAACGGGAATTTAGGGCTATTGGATGTATCTCAAAAAGTCTCAATTTTTGCTTTAGACGGACAGCACCGGCTGATGGGAGTTCAAGGTTTAATGAGTTTAATTAAAACCGGAATTCTGCAAAGATACAACAAAAATAAAAAACCTGTGGGCGATGCAATTACTCTCGAAGATTTAGCCCAAGAGTATCAAATTGACCCCGAAACAGTGTATAAATTAGCGCACGAAAAAATCGGGATTGAGTTTATCCCGGCGGCGGTGGCGGGGGAAACGCGGCAACAAGCACAACGGCGCGTGCGATCGATCTTTGTGCACGTTAACCTGATGGCGGTAACTCTGAGTCAGGGACAGCTAGCATTATTGAACGAAGATAATGGATTTGCCATCTGCGCCCGCAAAATTGCCGTCACCCATCCCTTATTAAAAGAGCAAGATGATAGAAATCCCCGCGTTAATTGGGACAGCGCCACAGTCGCAGCAAAATCAACAGTGTTAACAACATTGCAAGCGCTGCAAGATATGGCCGGGCGGTATTTAGAACATAAATTCCCCCATTGGAAGCCGGAAAGAAAAGGTTTAATTCCCATGCGTCCGGAAGATGAGGAACTGAAAGAGGGAATAGAAGAGTTTCATAAATTGTTCGATCATTTAGCAACTTTGCCCAGCTATCAAAGAATTGAAAGCAGCGAAGAAACAGCAGAATTGCGCCGATTTAGTTTTGAGAAGCCTGGTGGCGAGGGCAATATTTTGTTTCGTCCAGTCGGTCAAATTGCCTTAGCTAATGCTTTGGGAATTCTAGTATTTAGAAAGAAATTGTCGCTAACATCTGTTTTCGACAAACTCCGCAGGTATGATGTGGATGAAGGATTTAGCTATATGGAGAATCCTGAGTCTGCGTGGTACGGGATTTTGTACGATCCGAATAAAAAGCGAATGCTAGTTTCTGGAAGGGATTTAGCCACGAAGTTAATTGTATATTTGGTTGCGGGAATTGAGGACGATATGGATCGGGCTCATTTGCGGCAAGCGGTGGCCCAAGCGAGGACTTTTGAGGATAAAGCTGTTAGTTTTAATAGCAGGTTTGTGCATCCAAAAGAGGTGGGATTGCCGCAGGTACTTACCTAATTTTTATTGGCCAAAAAGTCCACAGCAGGGAATACTGATAAAGCAGGAAGCAAATAGATTTTGTATAATTGAATCTGCACCTTACCTAGAACCAGATTATGACCATCGCTGAACAGATTTATGCGATCGCCAAAATCCTTCCCAAAGACCAAGCTAGTGAAATCCTCACTTTTGCTGAATTCGTCTGTGCTAAGCATTTGAGTGCGAATCAACAAACAGACACCGTAGACTCTCCAATTCCTTGGGCTGAATTTGTTTTTTCCCTGGCTGGAACTTGGGGAAAAGATTTTCCATCCATCGAGGATATTCGTGCTGAATCTGGACAAGACATTTTGCGGCAGAGTTTGTAAATGTACGTTTTGGATACAAACACCTTGATCTACTATTTCAAAGGTCAGGGACAAGTTGCTCAAAACATTGCTAATGTTTCTCCTCAGGAAATAGTCATTTCTGCGATCGTTATTTTTGAGTTGCAAGTCGGCATTGCTAAATCCAATTCGCCAGCCAAACGCACTCAACAACTTCAGCAATTTTTGAGCCGAGTTAGCGTTATTGCTTTCGATCGCGATGCTGCTGTTGCGGCTGCTATAATTCGCGCCCAGTTGGAGCAACAAGGTACTCCCATCGGCCCCATCGATGTTTTGATTGCAGGGACAGCCGTAGCCCTTCAAGGGACTCTCGTTACCCACAATGTCAAGGAATTTTCTAGAATTTCGGGACTCGCGATTGCAGACTGGTATTGATTAGCTTCAAAAGTAAAATCTTGTTAAATTGATACTTTTAAAAGTATGTGCTAGTTGCTCAATTGATCTGACAATAGAACCTGAATAATGATAGTTCAGACATCAATACCATCCTAAAGTTCTGCGATCGGATGAACTTTGCCCTCTTCTACTTCCTGCGATCGCAATCAGGAGGCTGTTGAGGATATCTTCTTTAGATAGATCCTCTTCATCTTCTTCAAACAGTTGACCTAGGGATTGCAAAATCAGAGTTTCGATCGGTAAGTTGAGTTGGCTAGCTTTCTCAAGAAGCTGCTGTTCTAGGCGATCGGGATGGTGAGGGTAATTTGCATTGGGTGTGCCTCTCGATTTTAATAGTATAAAACATTTGTCACAATCTTGCTTACTTTAACAAAATTAATTCTGCTGCTACAGGTAAATGATCGGACTCCGTTGCTGGTAAAACGGAACTCGATTGAGCGCCCCAATGCTTTGAATGCCAAATATAATCAATGCGACAAACCGGATAAGTTAAGTTCAAGTTAATTCTTTTCGCAAAGAAACCGTGAGGCCAGGTAAAACCAAACCCAAACCCTGATTTGAGGAAAGCATCTTGCAAAACTTTCTGCACGCTGTCATAGTCTTGAGATTCGTCTGTCATGTTAAAATCGCCGGCGACAATTACTGGCAAAGTTTCTTGCCCAATTCGCTCTACTAAATCTTGAATTTCGGGAAAACGTTGTTTGTATTTGTAAACTGGGATTTTGATAGATGGCAATATTTGATACATTTTAACCCACGGCCCGGTTGCTTGCATATTGTAAATGACTATCTCTTCCCCTGCAAATTTAATTATTGCCCGCTGCTGCGTTTCTGGATGGTTGGCTAAGTGCAAGATTTCGCTGGATACAATTGGATATTTACTGAGAATTGCTACAGGTGGAGTGTCTATTTGATAGGGATATTCTGTTTTTAACGAAGTGAAAGCTGCGCTATGTTTGCGAACGGTTTCTTGTAAAAATATTAAGTTCGGTTGTTGTTGGTTTATCAGTTTAACTAAAGTTTGTGGCTGAGTTGCGTGCCAACCGACGTTATGCGATAATATTTTCAGGCTGGGCTGGGAATTGGCGATGCTTGTTGTTGATTCGGGGGAAAAGTATTTGAGGTGCAGCCAGCTTAGGAGTAGAATGCAGGCAATTGATGAAATAATAGAGAACCAGCGGTTTTTGATAATTGAAAATGCTAGTACGGGTAAAAATAAAATTGGCAATAAAATTAACGGAGTGAAAGTGCCAATAAAAGCCACAATCCACAGCCGATCCCAAAATATCAGTCGTAGAATCAAATAGCAGAGAATGAATGCTGAGTAGCTGTAAGCGAAAAAATTTACAGCTTTTTTTAAGTATTTATGAATCATAATTTATAGTTAATTCAGAATAAGAACTTGCTTAAATCGAATTCTTCATTTGACCGATGTTTATTGTCCCTTTCAGAAATTAAGAACAATAAAAGGCGATCGGTATAATCGGCTGCACCCCGAAATTCTTCTCGCAAAATTTCCAGGCCGCCATTAGCATATTCTTCAAAAATTTGCAAGCGTTCTGCCTCTGATTTTTCGTCGAGATGGGAGAGAATTTGCGGATTTTTGGTTTCGGCGATCGCAATTAGCTTGATTGCCATATCGTAGCCCCTGGATACAAAAATATCAACATCGATTGAACCGGGTTCGCGTTTGGAAATTTCCCCTAAGGGCGATCGTTTTTTCCGCTTATTTCCCAAGGAGGCGGCGAAGGCGATGACATCGGCGTAAGTCTGGAAAGGCCCGGTTTTGTTGTCGGATAAAGTTAAGGATTTAACTAATTCGGCTTTGTCTTTAGCAATTCTAATTCTGTTAGCAGCCATTTGGTAATTGTAATTGGTAACTGTCAACTATCAATTGTCAACTGTCAACTGTCAACTGTCAACTGTCAACTGTCAACTGTTTAGAATGTTCGTAACAGCATAATTTTTTGTGCAAAACCGCCCCTGTTTTCCCGGCGCTTGGCTTGTGCGTTTAAAATGCGATCGCCCGAAATACCATAACTCGCCATCAGCGCATCTATCACCTCATACAAATCAGCCAATTCCCTTATCAAATTCTCCCCGTCAGCCGCCGCAGCTTCCGCAGCTTCCTCAATCAATTTCTGCCGCAAAGCTTGACGATATTCTTCATCTGACAAAACAGCAGTTTCGCATTCATTCCCGCTTTCGCGAATAATGTCAGGAATGCGATCGCGCACCAACTTATAATACTTTTTTTCCATATCAAACTTCCTTCAACCTTGACTAAAATTTTGAATTAACCAGCGATTAATTTCTCCATCATCTTGAGTTTGACTTTGATTCAAAGCTTCCTCAACTAACGCGATTTCTAGCCCAGGTAAAACCCGCGACTGTTGAATTCTGCCACTACCTCCGCCATTAATTGCAAAGGCAAAAACCTCCCGCGTGTTTGCACGTTCAACCCAATATTCGCTAATTCCTGCGTCTTCATAAAGCAACCGCTTGTTACCCAAATCATCACTAAAAGAAGATGCGCCAATTTCTATTACCAAATTAGGCGGATCGTATTCATTCAAATTAACAGGTGAATTACTGTCATTAGGAGGAACCCTCAAATCCGAACCGATGTAGTAAGCTAGATCGGGTTGAAACTCACGAATACCTGTTTTGCGGAAACTGGCATTAGCAAATTGAACTACTCGGATATTTCTCAATGCAGCAAACAGAATAACTACATACGGGATAATTGAATTATGACGCGCGTGCAATGGCCCTACTGGTGACATTTCTACCCTCATTTGTTCTCGATCGTAATAAAACTTGCCTTTTTCCCAAGCTGAATCCTCAGCGAAGGCTAGAAACTCTTCCCATGTCGCTTTCACCCAAATATCTGTTTCCAAAACCTGCGTAATTGCCGAACTAAAAGCCATAATCCACCTCTACAATTTTTGTATATTCAAATTCATCGGGACTGCGCTTAACTAAAGCATAGCGCATCCCGCCTAGGTAGATTGAATCTTCTTGGCAATCAGCTTTAGGAGAATTGTACTCCAGTACGTATTCCTTACCGATCGCACTTTCCATCTCTTGGGCTACTTCTCCGCGCCACTGAGTTTTCGTTACCAAAACTATGAGTTGATTCGCTAGCTTTGGCAGTTTATTCGCAATTTGTTTGCGATAAATCTCGTCTAAACTGCCAAAGGGAGAATCCATGACAATGGGAAAGGTACTGCTATCCGGGCCCATCAAAGTATTTTTTTGACTCCACTCGCGCACGCCCTCAATAATCCCACCGATAAATGACAAACTGAGGATTTGATTTTCTCCCGTCGAAGCGGCGACTAGAGATTCTTTGCCTGAGGTATTTTCTACTAGGGTTAGTTCGTATTTATCGCTCAATTTGGGGATGTAAGGAGTAAAAGAAATTTGACTAAAAATATCTTGCACTCGCTTTTCTAAATGAGAACAAAACTGTTTTTCTAAACGCGATCGCACTTCTGTCAGGCGATCGATCGCATCCTGAGACGCAGCAATCCGGCGCTGGGCCAACACTTGCTTTTCCTCATTCAGTTGCTGCTTGTCGATTTGCTTGTCCAAAGCGACTATCTGGGCAGTCAAACTCTCAATCTGCTGCTGGTTAGAGCCTGTTTCCCGGTGCAAATCGCCAATTTTTGCCTCAATCTCATCCAAGCGCTTTTGCAAGCGGCTGACATCGCCGTCAGGGAAGTTTTTTAGCTTGGTATGAATGTCGTCTAACTGGCTTTCCACGCGAGAAAGTTCGGATCTACCGCGACTGATGTTGCTTTGTTGGCGATCGATTTCGTCCCAAAAATCAGCTATTTGGCGATCGATCTCATTTATGCGATCGCTAATTCGGATCGTAGTTTCTTCCACATCCCCAGCACCGGCTTTATTCATCCAACCCGTGACATTTTTGCAAGCTTCTGAACCCTCCACCAATTGGGCACCGCAGATACACCGCTGCTGTACTAATAACTGTTCCAAAAATGGCCGTTGAATCCCCGAAAGCAACTCGCCTTTTTCCCGCAAATCAGCGATGAGCGTTTCAAATTCAGCCGCCACATCCGACATAAATATCGTATAACCGCGCACAGAAATTTCTCTTTTTATAGCATCTAAATGGGTGGCATTTTGTTGTTTAAGCAAAGTTTGCTGCATTTCTAATTCATTCCGCAATTTTTGCAACTCAGCAGAACCACTGAGTTCCAGCAAACTAGCATTTACTACTTTTTTTAATTCACCTTGGTTGGTCAATTCTTTCTCAACTTCTACTTGCTTTTGTAAAAGTTTATCTTTTTCTTCTTGAAGCTTTTGCTTTTCTTTTAAAAGTTTCTTGATTTCGGAACCGCCAATCGTTTTTAAATCATTTTCTAGAGACTTTTTGGCTTCTCCCAAATGTCGGATAGATCGACTCAATACCTCTACTCCCAGCAATTCCTTTGTAGCTTCAGCAATTTCTTCTTTCTTGTCGTGACGGACAATTTGCTCGATTCGTTCTCCATCAAAAAAGAAATATTGATGCAGACTTTCCGGCAAAATCCGCCCGATAATATCGTCTGGATGCTGCGCCGACGGCATCCAGCGCCCGTCATCTTTTGATATTTGCAAGAATAATTCGTTCTTGCCATGTTCTACATTATTTTCACCTTTATAAACGCGGCAAGCACGTCTTACTTTATAGCGACTTGTGTCATGTTCAAAAATAATCTCTACCCAACAATCTACTTTTTTGCCAGATTTGGCTTCCGCAAGGGCGCGTTTATTGACTAATTGTTCTCCCACCGCAAAAGCTGCGCTGAATTTTTCATACAGCACCCAAGTAAAGCCGTTCATTAAAGCTGTTTTTCCGGCGCCGTTATTGCCATGAATTACTGTGATGTTTTGTTCGCCCCAAGCTAGCTTAATTTCGGGAGTTTGGCCGTAAAATTGCCGAAAATTGCACAGAACAATTGACATTAATTTCATAGAACCGCTTCCTTAATTATTTTCAAAATGTCATCGCTAATATAGCGGGGAACTCTCATATATAGTTTATCTTTTTCCAGTTCCAATACGCGCTCGATAATTTGTCTGACTTCCGGCGGCGCGCTGGTAATTGGTTGCTGTACGTCGCTCAAGTCTTTGTCAGTATGATAGCTGGAACGCTTTTCTGCTAAAATAGCGATCGGTACGGGTGCGATCGCACTATCTCCATATCTAAAAGCCATAACCAGATTTAGAAGAAGGAAGAAGGAAGAAGGAAGAAGGAAGAAGGAAGAAGGAAGAAGGAAGAAGGAAGAAGGAAGAAGGAAGAAGGAAGAAGGAAGAAGGAAGAAGAAAGAAGGAAGAATGCTTATAGAGTTTGCTTTTGAGTTATCTGTATTTGACGTTGAATTAGGTGGATTTACTTATTTTATTGCAAATATTAAAAAATATAGGGGTTCTGCATGGCGAGAAACCCGGTTTCTACGAGTTTTGCTCTCCCCTCACGGAAAATCTACGAAGAAACCGGGTCTCTGGAGTCTGGGTGCGTCCGCGAATCAAATTAGCAACTCAAACCGCGATCGAATAATTATATCTTTTTAAGATAAACCGAACCTGAATAAATGTCAAATATCCAACAATCCGTAACGTTTTTGAATTTGCACCAATTTGACCCTAGCTTCCCCAGCATTGTCAGCTAAATCGGCAAATTCCAGGAAGCGCTTTAACTCTTTTCGCAGCAAGTTACGCTCGACTTCTAAACTTTCTCGACCCAAATCTGGAGGCAAAACTATCATATCAAATAAAGTTGCCCTTTCTTTCCCCGGATGCGGCCGCAAGATTCGTCCTCGGCGCTGAACAAACTGGCGCGGATTGCTGCTACTTGCTAAAATTACAGCATGGCGAATTGCTGGAATATCAACGCCTTCATCTAAACAGCGAATCGCGACTAAACCTTGCAATTCTCCACTCTCAAATTGTTGGCGCAATCTTTCTCTTTCTGCTAAGGGAGTCGCCGCGGTATAAGTGTTAACTCGATAGCCTAATTCTGAACCCAATAATTTTGTGGTTTCTGTGAGTTGGCGGTGATTGCTGCGGCGCGCACCTGCTTCGATCGCACCGTCGCCGCAGTAAAATAATGTATGCGATGTGTCGAGACGGTGCATCATTAGTTCTCGCAACGCTGTTAATTTATTAGCCGCCGCCCCAATCAACCTAGCCCGCTGCATTAATAAGGTTGTTAAAGCATCGTTTTCTTCTACTTTTTCCTCCCCCGACAGCGCCCAACCAATTTTTTTAGTTAAGTAGGAATATTTGCGGGTTTCGGATTCGGTCAATTCGACTAAAATCGGATAGTATAAATAATGTACTAATGCTTTTTGGCGGATGGCGTCGGCTAAGGTGAGTTCGGGCTGCAAAACAGGGCCGAAATAATCTAAGATAGCTTCAGTTCCCTGTTCGTCGAAGTGTCTTTCTGGGGTGGCAGAAAGGGCGAGGCGGAGCCCAATGTTGCGCGGTAAACTTTCTCCTAAACGAGGCGCGCCTAGGTTGTGTACTTCGTCTCCAATAATTAGGGCTTTTTCGGGGAAATACTGGATTTGCGATCGCAAACTATCCAACATTAATGTAGCGTTAGTTGTGATAATTGTGAGAAATGCGCGATCGCCCGTTAGCGAAGCCCTCGAAGAGGATCGCACTTCATACAAACCAGCAGCCAGCTTTTTTTGCCAACTGCGGGCGCTATCAAAAGCTAAAATAGGTTTTAAACCAAATTTCTCCGATTCGCGCGCCCACTGATTCACCAGATGGCAGTACGGGCAAATTACGAGCAGGACTTGAAGGTTAATTTTATTGTATAATTCAGTGGCGATCGCCAGCGCAGTAATCGTCTTGCCGCTACCCGTCGCCATCTTCAGCGTACCGCGTCCCTGATTTGCAAACCAATTATCCACCGCCTGTTGCTGATACTGTCGCAATTGCAGCGATGGCGGCATCCTCGGGAACCCAAATTCCGAATTATTGGCTGTTAAGTGATTCACCTTTAAATGCCGTTAGATGCAACTTTATCCTGATTCAACTGTAACTCATTTCTAATTAAAACTTAACAGATCGAACAAATTTGCCGCGGACAGTTGCAAATCCGACAGCACATGGAGTACAGGTAAAACATCTTCATTCTCTTTAATTTCAGGTTCCTGCTGCGGTTGAAAAACAATTACTAATTGTTCTTCCGGGTCAATCAGCCACCCCAGTTTAGTCTGATTTTTGAGACAAAACAAAATTTTGTTAATTACGCGACTGGAACTTTGATCCGGCGATAAAATCTCAATTATCCAATCCGGTGCAATTTGAAAGATATTTTCAATTTTTCCATTAGCATTCAGAGGAATCCGAGACCACTCGAATACTGCTATATCTGGAACAATAGAACGTCCATCAAAAGTGCAGCGCAGTTCAGGAAAAGCAAAAGCTAACTTTTGCGGTTCTCCCACCTGATTAATTCTATTCCCAAAACGGGTTTGCAGTGTGCTGTGTTTTCCTTGCGGCATAGCTTTTTGATAAATTTGACCGTCAACATACTCGCTAGCCGGCTTCGTTTCTGGAAGCACCAAAAACTCTTCCAGAGAAATCTTGGACGGAGACTGAATTGACGTTAGCATAAGCGATTAAACCCTCAAAAACTCTTAAAAATTAACATCGCCGTCAGTTTCCCAATCAGGACAACTATCCGATTCCACACCAGTAGGGTGCATCGCACAAACCAACAAATTTCCGCCGTAAACTTGACCGTGATAGTTCATACAACCGCGACAAACCGGATGCTGCGTTGGCGAAGGGTCTACATAAGTCACAAACGATGAATCTATCTCATCAAAATCAGGCTCAAAGTCCCGGCAAATTTCGATTATTGGTTCGAGAAATTCATTTAAATAACCATCAAATTCATTTAAATAACCATCAACTTCAACAATCAGGTTATTTTGTACTTGTTCTGTAAACTCTTCCGAAATTTTTGCCAAAACGTCCAGCATTTCGACAAACTCTTCGCCGATGTCGGTGAAAAAATGCTCTACTTCAGAAACAGCATTTTCCATGACTTCAAAAAAATCTTTAGACCAATCTTCCATAAATTTGACGGCTTACTATGGCAAAATCTTTAACAGATAAGTGGAGCCTGCCTCCAGGGAAGCGATCGCACCTACTCTCAATTCTATTACCTATTGCGGTATATCCACCCACATCTGACAGAGAAGATATTCAAAAAGGGAACTCAAGATTATTATCCTGAGTTCCCTTCATGCTTTGCTGCGCGAGCTTTTTTCGCTTAATCGCGCTTGAGCCGCCGCAATTCGTCTTGTAAATTCTGTACCTGTTCGCGGAGCTTGTCTACGCCGCCGGTTTCTTTAGTTTCTTTTGTAGAAACTTCTTCTTCCTCAGAAACAATTTCAATCCGCCGAGGTTCAGCGGGTTTTTTGTCCCCAGCAGCTTCTACAGGTGGTTGCTGCTGCTGAGCTTGTTGCACCATATCATCAACAAAGCGACGAGCTTCTTCTGTTGACATCTCACCGCGCTTCACCAATTCATCTGCCAGCTTTTGGGCTTCAGTGCGTAATTCAGTTAACTTGCTGCCAGCTTTTTCACCAGCGTAGGAAGCTAGCCCGACACCAAGGTAAACTGCTTTTTGTAAAATATCTCCGAAACCAGGCATAGGAACTACACCTCATAAAACTGGGTGAACCGGAGACCACGCCTATTACAAGCATCCCGTGTTGCTGCTACCTTCCGGTCCTGACAAGATTTGGGCGTTGGAATCGCGTGGATCCAGTTCATTTACGAGTATAACACAGTTATTTATTCTTCAACCACACACCAGTGATAAATTTCATAAATAACGCAACCGTTCTTCACCAGCGGGTCTTCAGCGACGATCGCCTTTGCCTCATCCATCGAAGCCGCCTCAAACATCAACATACCGCCGCCCCGCCTCGCCCAGTAGCCAGTTTTCGCTCGGTGTCCTTTAGAAATCAAATCTCGGACATAAGCTCTGTGAGCTGGCACGTGCTGGTCAAACACAGGCTTTTCGACAATTCCTTGCTCAATTTTGACAAACCAAGGCATTTTAAATTTTAGATTTTAGATTTGGGATTTTGGATTGTAGATTGGGAATGGGTGTTTTGGTGCGGGGCATTGAGGAAATACTCGATCGCCCGTACTCGGCCATTCCTTCCTTAATTCGATGCTATCCCATGCACCTGTCAAAACAAAGATTTTTTATAGCTTTAGTGGCGCCAGACGATATTCAAGAGCAGATTACCGAGATTAAACTGTATTTTGCCGATCGCTACAACAGCCGTGGTGCTTTGAATTCGCCACCCCACATCACACTGCAACCTCCCTTTGAACGGCCTGCGGCGGATGTGGCGCAATTAGAGGAAAGTCTCAGGGCCTTTACTGCAAATCGGCTCCCAATTCCCGTTACGCTATCCGGTTTTGCCGCTTTCGCACCCCGCGTCATTTATGCGGATGTTGTCAAATCGCCCCAATTGCTGGAGATGCAAACAGATTTGATGAGTTATGTCGCGGCAAATTTAGGAATTGTCGATCGCATTTCTCAGACTCGCTCATTTGTACCGCACATGACTGTAGCGTTTCGCGATTTAACTGAGGAGAATTTTCAAACGGCTTGGCTGGAATTCGCAGCGCGCGAACTCCACTTTCAGTTTACCGCCGCTGCCTTAACCTTACTGCTTCACGACGGCAGCCGCTGGAACATCAGCCAGCAATTTCCGCTTGGCGCCTAAACTCTCTCTTCTTTCTCTTCCTTCGCGGACTTCGCGTCTTCGCGGTTCGTTTCCCCAAAAAAATCTTGCTAGCAAATCATCATCAATCAACACTTCGGACACTTTCAGAGGCGACTCGCGGGGGGCGAGAAACCGGGTTTCTACGAGTTTTTGGATTTAGTGACGAGAAATATTCATAGAAACCCGGTTTCTGAGGTTGCAAGTGCATCCACTACAAACCTATAGCCCAATACGGTTGACTTAAGATGGTCATTGCGAGGAACGAAGCAATCGCAGTATATATTTTTCATAGCGATTTACCCCCAGGGCGGTCTTAAGTAAACGGTATTGACCTATATTTCGAGTTCCCATAGGAGGTACTCATGGCCTGCGTGGCCTGCGTGGCCTCCGTGGGCATAGTGCATATCTCACCATGCTTGAGAACCGCTATATCAAATTCTGCCAATCCCGTTTCAATCGCGCTATCAATTGCGAACGGCAGTACGTATTAGAAGTATATTTGAAGGTGTGGGTTCTCAATCATGAGGTAGTTGATGTATCAGAATTCTTCAAAAACTTCCCGATCGCTAGCGCAATCATCTCTTTGTCTTCGAGATCCCGAACCGATCAAAGCTTAAGGAAAGCTTTGGATCGGCGATCGCCCTACCAGAACGAGTCGAGGTTCAATTCCCACCATCAATGCCCTTATAGGACGGCTTGAGGAGGCTCTTTTCCAGAGAAGCCACCGGGAACATAATTCCGGGCTTTTTTGTGGGATGGTTTAGCGTATTGAATACCCTGTCCCAAAATCCTTGAATGCCGTAGTTTCCCTTAAACCGAGAGTGGTGGAGATCGTGAAAATCCGAGGAAATGAAAAATATTGACAGAGAACTGTGACCTTCTAGGTTGTAAGCATTTCCAATAATAGTCCAGGCACACAATTGAGTAATATCGTATCCGAATACAAAAACCGGCAAAACGTCTGCAACGGTAACGATAGCATATTCAAGCAGGCTTTTATGACCGGCTACAAAACTGGATGAATCCTGGAATTCGTGATGTTTGAGATGTATTTCCTGCAAGAACTTTTGATGAAAGAGCCAATGGATAACGTAAAAGCAGAAATCCGCCGCAATTATTCTCATCAAGAACCATTCAAAATTTAAGAGCCAGCTATTTCCTCGATGAACTTCGGGAGCTAGGTACAGGATAATTGCTGCTGCTGTTAAACTTTTAATTTCTCCGATCAGGATTCCTTTAGCAGTAAATGCAGGGAACGGTTGTTCTTTCACTTTCTTGACTCTGACATTGAATCTTTGCCGCCAAGTCTCGTTGGTTTTAAGAACTTTTTCAATAACAATACCGATGCTGTAGAATGAAACCGACCCAACCAACCAGTACAGTAAAACCTCGGCGGTAAAGTCGAGATGGATTTTGTTCGAGAGCCAATAAATTAACTGCTGGAGCAGGGTACAAGCAATAGCAACTTTGATGAAAAACTCTATTTCAAAAAACAAATTAAATAGTTTTACTATTACTTTATCCTTGAAAAGTACAGTTTTTTCAGGGCAATCATTGAGTGGGTTCGGGGGCTGAGATCCGGGACTAAGCATTGTTTTTTTTCACGTTTAGTTATCTGGGTACAAGGAAATACAGTGGCTATCGGTTTGGCAAGGTAGGTGGTGAAAGCTAAAAAGCTTGACAGTCAAATGATTCAGTGTGCCTCACCTGGTAAGAAATGCAGCAGCGCAACTTTGCTCTTCCGAAGGGAGTAAGCTGTTTTACCCTTGATTAGGGTATAATAAAAGGTTAACTCAGTCAATCACTACAGCATTTCAGCATAAGATTATAGCGGTTCTCAAGCGTGGTGAGGTATGCCCGCAGAGACCGCGGAGGCCATGAGTACCTCCTATGGAAGCTGGAAAGGCTATATTTAAAATTGAAAGTAAAACAGCTTAGCGATCGCGCCGAGGGGGACTGGCAAGTGCCACAGTTCCATAAACCGCAATTCCCGACTCTTTCAATGTTTTAATTGCCGACTTGACAGTAGTACCGCTAGTGTAAATATCATCAACCAACAAAACTGGATTGCGCGGGAGACGGCGCCGAAAATCTTTCCCCAAAATTAAAGCATCTTTCATTTCCGCTTGCCGCTGCTGTGCTGTCAGAGCGAATAAAGCCTGAGTATTTTTCACCCGCTCCAAACCGTGCCGCTGCAAAGGCAAACCAGTCAGCTCGCAAAAACTTTCCGCCAAAAGTTCCGCCTGATTGAAACCCCGTTCCTTGACCTTTGATTTGTGCATGGGAATCGGTACAACTGTTAAATTGTCAATAGCTAATTCGGGAAAACTCAGCCAAGATTCTGCCAGCCAGCCACCGAGAGGTTTTGCTAATTGTGGATTTCCTTCATATTTTAAAGCTGCGATCGCCCGTTTGAGAGTCCCGCCGTACTCCCCCCACACAAAAACACGCTGTTGGGAGGCCCAAAATCGACCGGGATCGGGTAGCTGACATTGCTGAAGTTGCTTGTAGCAGTACCCACAAAACTCCTCGGTAGCCGATCGCTGACAAAGAGGACAGTTAGACTTAAGAAATAGATTGAGAAAAGATTTGACTAATCCCGTCCAATTTCGCTCGTTCATCGTAAAATTGTGGTATGTGATTAATGGGAAAAACTATCAAAATTAAATCAGTTTCCAAGGACAGGCTCCCAGCGTGACAAATCTCTACTGGCTAGACAAAATTCAACCTTCAGACCGAGATGCAGTGGGAGAAAAAGCATTTTACTTAAGCTGTTTACTCGCCCAAAATCATCCCGCTGTACCGGGTTTTGTCGTGCCGACTACAACATTTTCGCAGTTTTTAGAGTCGATCGACTGGCTAGAACCGCTGTTGGCTGACTGGCCCCACTCTTCGCTACACTTGAATGTCGATGAACCCAGACAACTGCAATCGATCGCTCGCAGCATCCGCCACCAAATCCTCACCGCCAAACTGCCAGATGCACTACTCTCCACCCTAGAGTCTGCTGTTTGTCAGCTCAACTCCCAAGCCTTAATTTTTCGCCCTTCCCTGACTTCCTGGAACCCGAAAACAACCGGAATCCTGGAATCTCACGCAGTAAGTGCCGAACCAGAAGCCATTGAAGCCGGACTCAAACGCGCTTGGGCAGAATTGTTCAGAGCCAGAAGTCTATTTTACTGGCAGCGGTGCGGCATGAAGATACAGCAAATCAATCCCGTAGTTTTGGTGCAGCCCCTCGCCCCAGCCATCGCTGCGGGCGAGGTGAAAATTAACGCGGGTGCAGCCTGGGAAATTCAAGCCACCAGCGGTTTGGGACTGTCCCTCGCTCGGGGAGAAACCATCCCCGATTACTATCAAGTCCAGCCCGAAACAGGGACGGTTAACTTCCAGCGGCTCGGTTACAAAACATTAGCATACAATCTCAAAACCGGGGAGGGAAAGCCGAAAAAAAAACCGCAGAGCGGAAATTGGGAAAGCCGAAACATTACCAATTCTGCATTGTTAATTCCCGATTTTGCTGGCAGTTGCGTGGAACTTTTGGCGCTGGGAGAGAAATCGCAAACTGAATACGTTTTAGAGGAATCGCAATTGCAAAAACTCATTGAATTGAGCAAAAAAGTAATCGCCGAATTTGACTGTAATGTAATCTTGGAGTGGACGCTAAACCAGACAACAAACAGTAGCGATCCGCAGTTTTATTTTACTCAAATGCGTCTTTTTAAACGGGAAAAAGTGGCGCCCTCCCGGGAAAAAGCGATCGCCAAAACCCGAACTCCTGCTATCCTCAAAGGTTTGGGCGCCGCCTCAGGAAAAGCCGAAGCAATTGCCCAAGTTATGACTAATTCCCACCCAGAAAACGCGGACTTCTTAGCCGGAGGCATTTTGGTAGCCCGCACAATCGATCCGAATTGGCTGCCTTGGTTGAAAGTTGCTGCTGGGATAGTTGCCGAACAAGGAGGGATGACAGGCCACGGCGCCATTTTAGCGAGAGAATTGGGAATTCCTGCGGTTGTGGGAGTTGTCGGGGCGACTCGCGCGATCGCCTCGGGGGATTCGGTATTGGTAGATGGCGATAGCGGAGAAGTTTTTGCCCTCGCTCCACATCCGGCGATCGACACAGCAGACAGCAACCCGCTTCAGGAAACGCCAAACAATGCGGATACATACAGTACAGCAGCAAAAATGTCAATAGCCAACCACCAATTTTCAATATCAGAGCGATCGTCCAATCCCGCATCCTTACCTCGACGGGCAGAATCTCCCGAATCAGTTTGGGGCGCGCCAACGGCAACTCAACTGCTGGTTAATGTCAGCCAAACAAGTTCGATCGATCGCCTCAGAAATCTGCCCATCGACGGCATCGGATTATTGCGATCGGAATTGATGGCATTGGAAGCTTTGGACTGTCAAAACCCCAAAATTTGGCTGCAAGATGGTCGCCAATCGGAATTTGTCGATCGCATGGCAGATTGTCTCAGTTTATTTGCCGCAGCGGTAGCACCGCGACCAATATTTTATCGCTCTCTCGACTTGCGCGACTCAGGATCTCATGGCAGTTTCAGCGATACCTTTGAACCGGAGTTATTTGATTGGGAGTTGTCCGTACTTCAAAAAGTCTGCGAGTCTGGTCATACAAATGTCAATTTAATTTTGCCTTTCATGCGCTCCGTAGACGAATTTGTCTACTGCCGCCAGCGCTTAGAAACTATTTGGAAAAATCGACCCGACCAGTTTCAAATATGGATTATGGCGGAAGTTCCTTCGGTATTATTTTTATTGCCAGATTACGTAAAAGCAGGAGTTCAAGGAATTTCCATCGGCACCAACGATTTAACTCAGTTTCTGTTAGGCATTCACCGCAACTCCCAACAGGTAGCAGGTGGTTTCAACGGACGCGATCGAGCAGTAATGAGGGCGATCGAGCAATTAATCCGACAAGCCAGGGCTGCGGGGATTCCTTGTTCTATCTGCGGCGATGCTCCAGCTTTGTATCCCGAGATAGTTGAATCCTTGGTGCGGTGGGGGATTTCGTCTATTTCGGTGAATGTCGATACTGTAGAACAGACTTACAGGGCGATCGCCCGCGCCGAACAGCGCCTGTTGCTAGATGCCGCGCGCGCGATCGTTAAAAATTAACCAGCATCCCGCCAGCCCAGCACAAAAATTATTATTGCGATGCAAACAGCAACAATATTTAACCATGATTACAAAAACCCGGTTTCTGCATAGATATATTGCCTTCCATCCTTGAGTGGTTCAGTGATACCGCATTTGGAAACCTAAATCCTCAATTAAAAACATCAGATTTTCAAGCTAGCATAGAAATATCACCGACACTTTAACCGGAGGTAGAAACAGTCAGTAACCCAGCCCTAAAGGGACTGAGCTTGCAAGAGCGATCGAGTAAGCTATGCTGACCAGCCTAAGTCTTAACTGACTACGTTATTTGAGTCACGACACCCTGTGGATACGAAGCTAGTCCCCTGCTCTGTCGCTGAAGGTTAAACAGTCTTAGGGTCACTGAGGCAGTGCTTTCAGCCTAACAAGCTCTTATAACATTGACCGACAAGCTAACATTACCCCGAAAGGGAGGCTCGACAAGAGCAAAAATTATGCGATCGCGAGTTGCAAGGTTTGAGGCGGTAACTGTCCTGCCCTTAAGTACATTACAAAAGTACACCAAATCAAGCAACTCCAAGGCGGTAATGCATAAATGGATAGAGAAAGATTCAAGGCGGTTGAAACCGCCCGTGTTGTTTTCCTCTCAGGTCTTTCATACGCTGAGCTTCCCACTTACCGAGCTTTTTTGTGAAATCAAAAATTATTGCAACCGCAGCAATACTTGCTGCCCTCGGCTGTCTGCATCCCCATCCAGCATTATCTCAACCTGCAACTGACGGCGGTACAAAACCAGGATTTTGGCAACCTCAAGCACAGGTTGACTATACTCGCAACATTACCCTGAGACTGTTAAATGAAACCGGATTAAACCTAGAATACGGTCAATCAGGTGTCGGCTTGTCATCCTTGCCAGTTGGAGCTAGCAAAAACATCCTGGTTCGCATCAGCAACCGCACCGGAGACATTGCCAATATTCCGATTAATGTCAAAGGAGGAACCACAACTTTGAAATACGACTATAACGTTGATGCCAAGCAAAACATTGTGACGGTTCGCATCACCACATCAGACGGCCGCACTAGGCAAGATCGGTCAGTTTATATTGATGAAAAAGGGCGAATTTACTCTTTTTAAAGAACGAAAATTTAATAACTTACACTCTTGAAAGTGGGATGGGGCAGAAGAGCCCGTTCTTTCTGGACGGGCGGGACGCCCATCCCACAAACTTGTGGAAGTTATTTAATTTTCATTCCTAATATCCGCTGTTCCTATTCATGCCTGGGCCTCGATTTCCCTCTTCTTTCGGTTTAGCTTTGTTTACTCGCAAGGGACGCCCCATCCACTCTGCACCGTCTAATTCGGTAATTGCAGCGTCTTCTTGGGCATCTTCCATCATCTCGACAAATGCAAAGCCGCGCATCCGACCGGTTTCCCTGTCGGTAGGTAAGACAACTCGCTTGACTGTGCCGTACTCTGCAAATACTGATTTCAGGTCTTCTTCGGTGGCGCGGTAGGACAAATTTCCAATATAGATAGTCATGTCGATCGAACTAAACTTGTTGTGCTATACATAATAACCGATTGATTTGACTCTCAAATGCCATCTCGCTTAAAACTGACCAGAAAGAATTGGTTGAAAGCCCGCCCGCCCGATCGGGAGAAATTAAAATCAGACTATTCATTACTCCAATACTCGGACTTAAGGGTAGAGGTCGCTCTCCTTCTGTCAACTGTCAACTGTCAACTGTCAACTGTTGAAGGATCGCCTTTGAACTAAAAGGGTTTGCCGCACCGACAAACCCTTTCTACTGACTGCAATAGTTAGTCCTTTTGCTTAGTCGATCGAGATCGACTGAGGCCCCGTGCTTTTAGCGTTGGTGGCTTCGGCTGCGGGAGGAGTGTAGGAAGTTGAACCGGCTTGCTCATCGATCCAGCTTCTAACGGGATCTTCGTGAAGGTTGAGTCGAAGCAGGCCAGAAAAAAATCCGCCCGCAAAGGCGATCGGCTGTTGGATCAATTCTTTGACCACTGGGATGAGTTCGTCGAGGAACATTCAAGAGTCTCCTTGTGCTGCTGGGGTTCTATCTTTACTGTACCGTTTGTACGGAGATGCTGGCAGCAGACTGCAAAAAAAGGGCGATCGAGCCTGTTAAAGATGGGCAAGCTCATGCTGCAAAAAACGCTTGCCGGAAAATTGTCGGCAAATGATTTACAATGCTAATCTGTTTGTTTACAAAATTTTATGTGCCGTTTGCTTGGCTACCTCGGCGAGCCGATTTTACTCGATTCTATTCTGTACAAGCCGGAACATTCGCTAATTGTGCAGAGTTACCAGCCCCGCGAAATGACTTCGGGCTTGCTCAATGCTGACGGTTTTGGTATCGGTTGGTATCACCCGCACCTCGATACCGATCCGTTTACTTATAAAAATGTACAGCCAATTTGGAACGACATCAATCTGCCGAGTATCAGCCGATATGTTGAATCCGGCTGTGCGATCGCCTATGTTCGCAGTGCAACTTCAGGACAAGCTCTAGATTTGAGCAACTGTCAGCCGTTTCAACACGATCGCCTGTTGTTCGTACACAACGGCTTTGTGCAGAATTTTCGCAAAAGTCTTTACAGACCAATTCGCGATCGGCTCAACGATACCCTTTATCAATCAATTAACGGTACTACAGATTCAGAGCACATCTTCGGCTTATTTGTCAATGAATTAACAGCCAGCAATCTGAGCCTAAAAGCTGCTTTGCAAAACTGCCTGAAAACTTTGGCTGAACTAGCAAACGCTCACCAAGTTGAATTTTCAGCAAATATTATTATCAGCGACGGACAGCAGCTCGTTGCATCTCGTTTTGCTTTCCCAAAAGTCCCTCCTTCCCTGTATTGGCTGCGGGACGATTTAAATTTCCCCAATTCTGTCATCATTGCTTCTGAGCCTTTATTTGGTGGCAATTGGCACGAGTGTCCAGTCCAGAGCACGATCAGTACGGGAGTAGACGGTGAGATCGAAATCAATCCAATCTTGTAAAGAGGCAATTTATCAGGATTTGCAGCAGTGTCGCCGCGGCACTTTTCAACTATTTGCAGACATCGATTACAATACTTTCTGCCGTCAAGCCCATCCAGATTTTAGTCCGGTTGGTTGGCATTTAGGTCACATTGCTTATACTGAGGATTTGTGGCTGTTGCAGAAATGTGGTGGGTTCAAGCCAGTTTTTCCTGAGTATCACCAACTGTTTGCTGCGGATATTTTGCCGAAAAAACAACGAGTTTTTTTGCCTGCGCTACCAGAAGTTGAATTGTATCTGGATGCGGTGCGAAAAAAGGTGTTAGATTATTTGGACGTTGCGCCGATCGCACAACAGGAACGTCTCTGGCGGTTTATTATTCAGCACGAAAGTCAGCACTGCGAAACAGTTGCTTTCGTGCTGCAAATGCTAAGGAAGGAAGAAGGAAGAAGGAAGAGGGAAGAAGGAAGAGGGAAGAAGGAAGAGGGAAGTTCGGCAACGAGCAGTGTACAAGATGTAACGGATTTAACGGATAGAAGTAAGGAGGAAGAAGGAAGATTAATTCCCAATTCCCAATTCCCGATTACCAATTCCCAATTACCCATTACCAATTACCCATTACCCATTACCGATTCCCCAGAGATTGAGATTCCCGGCGGGGAATTTTATATGGGAAGCGATGCTGCTGAAACTTTGGATAACGAGCGATCGCGCCATCTGTGCGATCTAGAAGCATACGCGATCGATCGCTATCCGGTCACTTGCGGTCAATACCGAGATTTTATGACATCCGGCGGCTATCAGAACCGCGATTGGTGGTCTGCTGAGGGCTGGGAATGGCAAAAAGTTCATTTAGTCGATCGCCCGCTTTACTGGTCAGAAAACCCTGCTTTCAACAACCATCCAGTTTGCGGCGTCAGTTGGTACGAAGCCGAAGCTTACTGCAACTTCGTCGGGAAGCGCTTACCATCGGAAGCCGAATGGGAAAAAGCAGCAAGTTGGGATCCCACAAATCAGACAAAACTTACCTATCCTTGGGGAGAAACACGGCCAAATGCCAGCCTGTGCAATCACGGCAATCATCTTGCCAATACTTCCCCCGTTGATGCTTTTCCAACGGGAGCAAGTCCAGCAGGCTGTTGTGATATGTTGGGCAATGTCTGGGAGTGGACAGCTTCAACCTTTGACGCCTATCCAGGATTTGAAAGTTATCCTTATCGGGGATACTCTGAACTCTATTTTGATGGAGAACATCGGGTTTTGAAAGGCGGGAGTTGGGCAACTTTTCCTCAGGCACTGCGATCGACTTTTCGGAATTGGTACTATCCGGGCGTGCGGCAAATTATCGCGGGTTTTCGCTGCGCCACAACTACAATCACATAGGTTTGTAGTGAGGAATGCGAGTCCTCTAATTTTATGCGGACTAAAGTCCTCACTACGAACCTGTAAGATTTAAATTTAAAAAATAAAATTTATTTCCAGTTAATTTTAGACAATATTTGTTTGTCAAACACCAAAACTTTTTTCCACTTAAAAATACTAGGTTAAAAAGGTTTGTAAATGATTTAATAATTTAGGTTGATATTTGTTGAATTTTAATTTGTGGACGCGACTCGCCATCGGGTGAGAACATACAGAACGGAGAGCGGCCTCAAAAATCTAGCTTGAGTGCGATCTTCAGCAACGCAACTGTGTGCTATATCAATTTGTGCATCTTAATTTTACTCTATGAAATCTCCAAGACTTTCCGACAAGACAAACCCAGCGTCAACCAAAGAAAACCGGCTGCACTTAGAGCGGCTGGTGAGCGCTGTGGCACCGACACCCGCAGAAATCAATGCTGGCAGCGATGCAATTACCGGGTTGACTCAAAACCCCAAAACCCTGCCTCCCAAGTATTTCTACGACGATCGCGGCTCGAACCTCTTCGAGTTGATTTGTCAGTTGCCGGAATACTACTTAACGCGCACTGAGACGGCAATTTTGCAAGAGTGTGCAGGGGCGATCGCGCATTTGACGGGCCCGTGCGAAATCGTCGAACTTGGCAGCGGCAGTTCCACCAAAACCCGGATTCTCCTCGATGCTTACAGCAAATTGGAATATCCGCTGCACTATTTGCCGATCGACATCAGCCCCACTATCCTAGAAAGCAGCGCTTGTCAACTGTTAGCAGATTATCCATCGCTCCAAATTCACGGACTTGTCAGCACTTACGAATTAGCCTTAGCTAAAATTGCCCCGTCGCCATTGCCAACCCGAATGATTTGCTTTCTAGGCAGCACCCTCGGCAATCTCAACCATCAAGAATGCGATGTATTCTTCTCGCAAGTTGTCGGTGCATTGCAGCCGGGAGAGTATTTTTTGCTGGGAATTGACTTAGACAAATCTAAGGATATTTTAGAGCCGGCCTACGATGACAGTCAAGGAGTGACCGCAGCCTTTAACTTGAATATGCTGCGACATTTAAATCGGAAGTATCAGGGAAATTTTGATTTAGCGCAGTTCGAGCATTGGGCTTTTTACAATCAAGAACAATGTCAAATTGAAATGCACTTGAAAAGTAAGAAAGCGCAAACAGTCAACTTGCGCGCGCTCGATTTAACGGTTGAATTTGCCGCCGGAGAAACTATCCGCAGCGAAATTTCGCGCAAGTTTAATCTCAATACTGTAAAGGCAGATCTTTCGCAGCGCGGTTTAAAGCCGGTGCAAGTTTGGACAGACCCAAATCAGTGGTTTGGCTTGATGCTTTGTCAGTTGACAGTTGACAGTTGACAGTTGGCAGTTGGCAGTTGACAGTTGGCAGTTGGCAATTGTTATTTGTTATTTTTGAATATCTCCCAATAATCAGTAACTACTGACTACTGACTAATAATGACTAATGACTGCTGACTAATGACTAATATCATTTCCGGCTGCATCGGAATAATATATTTGGATGATATCAGTGCGAGCGTCTCGCTCGCGGCATAGATCGCGAGCGAGACGCTCGCACTCTTATAATTACGATGCTGCCGGATTTGATATAATGACTGCTGACTACTGACTGCTGACTACTGACTAATGACTACTGACTAATTAACAAATCGGCCGCTGTCCGGGTTTTACGGCGTGAATGTACTCGCTGCCGGATGTCGGCCATCCCCGCTTGTAATAGGCTTCCTCGGGCTTCCCCCAGCCCAACTGCAACAAAATTTCGAGAAAATCCAACTTTTCCCACTTCGAGAGACTCGCCCATTCTGTACGCTGGGCTAGAGCTTCTACGTCGATCGGCTCGATCGCTCGAAAATCCTTCCCACTATTAATACTCAAATACAAATCCATCCCCGCAGTTACCCGCTCCCAGAATTCCAACATCGCAGTCTTAGCAGCCTTCAGCGTCATCAAATCGATCGGTAGAGCGA
Source organism: Microcoleus sp. PH2017_35_SFW_U_B (assembly GCF_020737865.1). Classification (NCBI taxonomy): domain Bacteria; kingdom Bacillati; phylum Cyanobacteriota; class Cyanophyceae; order Oscillatoriales; family Microcoleaceae; genus Microcoleus; species Microcoleus sp. PH2017_35_SFW_U_B. Next base: position 40,428 of record NZ_JAEQDE010000088.1, on the reverse strand, counting down.
TTAATTCGTCATCCACTCCCGGGTAGCGCAGACTATTGCCTTTAACCGTCATTTCCCGCCAGACAATCCCAGAAACTTGATGTTCCCGCTGGTATTCATGCACGGCTGCCTTAAAATTTTGATAAGCAGTGAACTTTTGAACGCCCTCAGATTTGAGAAAGCGATCGATCACGGGGTTTCCTGTAGCAGGAGTTTCAGTCAAATTGAGGCGTCGCCCGTGCAAGCAGGCTTGGCGCTCTTCTGCGAGGATGTTAATGAGTTCCGCCGTGCTGTAGATCTTGGGCATCTTTATTCAGGCAAAATCTATTGATTTGCGGGTCTGGCTGGTTTGATCTGCTAATTTTCAGTAAAGATTATTTGTTTTTTTGAGCAATATCACTTTTGCGTTATTGTAACTTTTCTTTGGAGTTAATTCTAGTTTTGATAGTTTACAGGAGTTGCGCCCATAAATCCCGAAAGCTTCTTGAAAAAAGCAGTTGATCGCGATACAGAATTGCGAGTTAGGCTGTCCGCTGCGCGGCGGGCGTACCTCGTGGAATTTTTCGCCAACAACAAAGCCCCCTCACTCGAAGGAGGGGGCTAAACTGAGTTAAAGGTTTGGCAGTTGTATTTAGCGAGTCCAACAGCCCGAAAAAAAAGCAGCATTCGCACTTGCTGTCAACTACCAAAATTCAAATTTTCAGTCTCAAAGCTTAGTATCGTCGTGAAGAGCGATTGTTGTCGCCCCAGCCACCGCCACCCGAGGAGCGTTTGTTGTTGTTTTCGCGAGGTTTGGCTTTGTTGACTTTCAAGTCACGACCCATCCACTCAGCACCGTCGAGGGCTGCAATAGCTGCTGCTTCTTCTGCTTCGCTGGCCATTTCGACAAAAGCAAAACCCCTCATTCTGCCTGTTTCCCGGTCCACTGGCACTTGGACGCGGCTTACAGTTCCGTACTCGGCAAATACTTCGTTGAGGTCGTCTGATGTGACCTCATAAGAAAGATTACCCACGTAAATCGACATAAAATCTCCAGAATCTATTAGGGTGCAGAGACTTAGATTCGGAGAGAGGCTTGTAAATAAACACCAACAAACTACGCAACCGAATTTAATTCTTGAAAAACTACTATAACATGAAGCCAGCAGAATCAGCAATTGCCTGTCCTAATTTTCAAATTAGGGTGCCGTCGGGCAATCTCCCGCGGAAAGTATTCTTGATAACTGACATATTGCACTGTTAGCCTCATCACCTTGGTTTTTTGCTGTGCGATCGAGCTGAGGGCTGATTTTTTTCGTTGCTGTTAGCAGGTGGATGGGGTTTTATTGAAAATATTGCTCTCGATCGTTATATTGAGATCGGGCACTTTTCGGGTTGCATAGATATCCTGCCTGTAACACCAGAGATCAATCTTTTTAGCCTCGGATTCATGTGTTGACTGAATTTCTAATCTCTGATATCCCGTCTCCGATCGCATTAAATTTAGCGCCCTGTAATGGCGACCCAAAAATAATTCTCAAAAGAGTTCTTAGGAATATCTACGCGCATTTTTCTACCCCAAGTATAAACATCAAAACTAACGCGAGATCGATCGCCCTTTCGATCGCTTCCCTCATCAATTGCGACATTTCCCAACAGCGCCACCCAGTGACTCGGATAAGGGATCAGCGGCGGTTTGTTTTGCAGCATTCCCTCAGCGGTAATCAAAGCAAAAGCAAATCCCCCAGCTTTGAGCGCCTCATCGGCGGCCCGCAGCGCTGGAATATCGCCACTGAAATAAGCGTATTGATACTCCCCACCGATGAATCGGGGGGATTCTTGATTAAGACCACAAAGGGACTTTCAAAGGCGTTAACAAAGCACCTCTACTGACTTCTTTGAGACAAAGCCCCAAAGTTGCCGCTACTTTTCTACCGATATTAGCTGCACCGTTGCAGTCGGCATTGATTAACAAACCTTCAAGGGTGCGATACAATCCGCGCTTAACTCGTTTACCGCTTGACTGCCACCCACGAAAGTTTTTCGCAGAATTTAGGTAGCACGTCCCGATCGACAAATGAAGCTTTAGAAGTATATGATTCTTCAGTCACTACAAACCGAATCCCGTATTTTTCGCATAATTGAGCGATTCTATCCTTGAGTCTACAAGTTGGAATTTGAACAAACTTTTGGTTAGTTTGAGAACCCAGATTGAGACCATTTCTCATCCCCACATTCCAACCGAATATCACAGTACCTAGATTGTTAGCTAAACAATGAGCAATTACCTTCCGAGCAGCTTTGTTAACAGCATCTCGCATTGTGCGATTGCGATTTTATGTCAATCTCTCCAGTCGTTTTGACCAATAACCATTCGCTTTCCCGGACATCAAAAACGCAACGCGCTTATTATATCCTTGATTGAGCGACTTCAGGTGCAACCCATCTACGATAAAGCTAGTCCCAGTATTGCTTACACAGGTTAGCCAATTGTTCATTCCGTGGTCGATCATCAAAGCTTTAGATGGATCTACATCTGCTTGAACCTGCTCAGTCTTGTAGATTAATTCCAAGTAAAAGCAGCCGTTTCTAGGCAGGATTCGATATTCTCTGATCGCTTTGTGGTCTAAGTTTGTGGGCTCTTGTAGATAGAAAGCATCCAGTCCGAACCAAGCTTTAACTTTGGTGCCGAGTGGAAATCTTAATAACCCGTCTTTAAGCTTCACAGAGCGAGCTGTATACGTTACTAAAGCTAGACCACCCTGTCGATAATTAGGTAGTCTCGGTCTTTGAGTTACTGTCCCTTCTTTTATGCCTTTTAATAGTCCAATATAGGATTTGAAAGATTCGGCAACAGTAGTTAAAATCTGCTGTGCGGTATCCGAATAGAATGCTTTATAGTGCAAATTTCGGTTCTCCGTACCTAGCACTTTATGCAAATCTGCTCTCCCCGGTATTTTACCTGTTTTGAAATACATTTGACGAGCATAATAAATACCGCAATTAGTCAGTTTTGATGACTCACTGCACAGGAATTAGAGAATTGCTTTTAGGTTTTTATCCGGGATAATTAAATTTTGTTGGCATCCAAACATTTTTGTTACCTCCTTTTTATATTATACCTTCTCACCTGCTATCAAAGGATATTAATTAAAGAGGAAAATGTAGGCGACTAAAGTCGCAGTCGCGTTCCGGACTATGTAAGACAGCCAGGGGCTTCTCGCTCGTCTTTCGGTGAACTGTCAACAGTCAACAGTCAACTGTCAACTGTCAACTGTTTTACCATTTTCCTGACATTGCATCTTTGAGTCTCAATTCTTCTCGGCTGACTAGAGCTTCGTAGTAATCTGGTTTGATTTCTAGGGCGACTCCGTAAGAACTAATTGCATCTTGAGTCCGCTGCAATTTTTGCAAAACATCGCCGCGCTGCGCCCAAGCTTCCCAGTTGTGGGGCTTGAGTTGAATCACTCGATCGAAAGCGACAAGTGATTCGGAATAGCGCTGCATTTTCCCCAGCACCAGGCCTCGCTGCACCCAGCCTTGATAGCTGTCGGGCCAGATAGTAATTGCTCGATCGTATGATGCTAGACTTTGTTCGTACTGTTCCAAATTTGACAGGGCGTTGCCACGTTTCAACCAAGCTTCAAAATTGTCTGGCACGTTTTGAATGACGCGGTTGTAAGCTGCGACGGCTTCTTCGTAACGCTGCAATTTTTCTAGCGCTGCGCCTTGCTGCAATCCTACTTTTGATGTAATGTCTGTTTCTGAACTCAGAGAGATTACTTTGTCAAAACAGGCGATCGCTTCTTCGTATTGCTCCAATTTTTCTAGGGCTTCGCCTCGCAAATTCCAAGCTTCTAGAAAATTTCCTTCAATTTGGAGGGCATTGCTGTAAGCGATAATCGCATCTTTGTAGCGTTCCAATTCTGCTAGGGCCATACCTCTGCCCAGCCAAGCTTCGGGGAAATTCGGATTAATTTGAATCGCTCGATCGAAAGCATCGATCGCACCTTCATAATCTCTTGATTCTGACAGTGTTTGACCGCGCCCGATCCATGCTTCGGGATAAGCGGGATTCATTTGAATAGCCCGATCGAAACAAGCTATTGCCCCATCGCGCCACTGGTGTTTCAGGGCCATTCCTTTGTACAGCCAAGCTTCGGAGTCATTGGGTTGGAGTAGCAAGACGCGATCGTAAGCTGTGACTGCTTCTCCGTATTTGTGCAATTTTGCCGAAGCAATGCCCCGATTGAACCAAGCCAAAGTGTTTTGTGGTTGCAGTTGAATGGCGCGATCGTAAGAAGTTACAGCTTCAGCGTAGCGTTCCGCCTTCATCAGAGCCAAACCTCGGTTCAGCCAAGCTTCCCAATTAGTCGGGACGAGTTTGAGAGCGCGCTCGTAGGCCGCCACAGCCTCAGCGTAGCGCGAGGCTTGCAGCAACACGCTGCCTTGCCTGCACCACATCGCGGGCAAATTTGGATGAAGTTGGGTTGCTTTTTTGTAACAGGTTGCTGCTTTGTCCCACTCCTGCAATTCTTCTAAAACTCTGCCCTGCTGATACCAAGCTTCGTGCTTTTCGGGATTGATTTCAATTGCTTTGTCAAAAGTCGCGATCGCCTCGGGGTGATTTTGCAAACTTAACAGTGCTGTCCCGCGCAGCATCCAGGCCCAATATTCTTCGGGATTAATGGCGATCGCTCGATCGCAACAGGCCACCGTTTCAGCCCAGGAGTGCAGTTGCTTGTAAGCTTTGCCCAGATTCAGCCACGCGCGGGCCCAATCCGGCTTAATTTGCACCGCTTTTCCGTAGCAAATGATTGCCGCTTCGTACCTTCCCGATGCGTAGTGTCTGTTGCCCCGATCATAATCTGGAAATGCTGCAAAAATTCTTAAAATCGGGGGCAGGAGGCCGGACTCGGGATTTGAGGAGTTTTCTGTGGTAGAAGTCGAGATATCTGGCATACGCCTTACATATAAAATTTAGTGGGTTGACAAGATTGCGGTCTTATATATTAACTTATGCTTTTCTTAACTCGCTGCTATTTTGAGACAAATTTAGCATATCAGGTCTATTACCACAAATTATATTTACTTAACTGTAATGTATAAAATTATGCACCGCTCCCACTTTGCGTATACCGCTGTAAAATACGGTCAGTCGATTTTCGATGTTCGATTGACTCCACAGATGAATCTGGGAGCTTGAACCAGAGTCTAAAATTTTGATCTCTCCACTACGAGTGTCGGAAACTTGTATTCGTAAACGATATTAATTTTCCCAGAATCCTTCAAATCTCTGCGGTGCGAGATCTGAGTTAATAGAGTCTGTCCTCAAAAAGGCAGTGTGTTAACTTTTATTGTAACGGCCATACATCGTTTAATTAAGAGGTATGTTGTTCTTTATATCGAGTTGCTCAGGATGGCAATAAATAGTAGCTGCTAAATATTAGGCAATAAAAATCAATCAATTCATTTCATTGCAACACTTTTTTTTCCAAAGAGCTAAAAGGAGTTGGTTTGGCAAACATCAAAATCAATTGGTGTCAGACGTTGATTTGGACAAGACAGTTGAGGGAAGGGTTTCATTATGCCACTCAATTTAAGAATTCGATCTCACAAGACGATCGCCCTAATATTTATTGTCTCGTTACTAATCAACGTACTCGCGATCGAAAGCACGTACTCTCAGCAAAGCTGCCCAAAAGTGCAAACTTCAATTCAGATTATCGACGAAACGGGCGGGAGACAGATTTCTGGCACCTCCTCCGTTGACACTTTGCAGGAGTCACATTTCAAGAACTATGTAACGACCATTTCCAAACATATCTCTGCCAAGATTGACGAAATATCGCAGTGCCACGGAGATTTGAAAAGTTCTCCAGAAGTCAAGCTTTTTTTCGTTTACCGTCGGCTCGTCAAGACTGCGCCCTTAGCACCGTTCAATTTAGAGCGTACAGAATCTAATGATGCCAGGCATTTGGATAGTCCTTGGGTAAAACTCACGTTCAGCCGATCGCCCAGGCTCGTTGTGCGTGCCGTGTTCCTATGGAACGAACGACAGTTTCTGTTCGATCAGGCACTGATGTCGGGCATACGCGCCCCACCCACCAATCCTCTGCTTCCGATTGATAACGGCATCTTCAGGCAATTTATACAAGATTACAAGGACTCTGTGCTGCTTGCACCGTCTCCAGAAGCCCAGCCTGCCGCCCTAGCCAGTATTTCAAAGCGCTTGCCCCCGGAAATCTTTTGGCTGTTTCGCAATACGTGGCAAACCACCTTGATTCCGTTTTACATGTCAGTAGCCCGTGCTTTTGAATTAGCTGTTGGGAAGGCAGCGATCGGATATACCGATCTTACCAAGGCTCTGATTGACCAATTTTTCGCGTCAGAAACGACTGAGATCCGCTACGAAAGCCTTCTCGATCTCAAAGACCTATTCACCCCCGATCGATACCGGATTAACGACCTTCTTCGTTAAGGAAAAAAATTATGGCTTGGACTTTTTCTCAAAAGACGACGTTCACAGGTTTTACTACTGTCGCCGAAGAGGCACAAATCCTTACCCTTTTGCAGACAGCATACGACCGTTCGTCCACAGCTAAGACTATGTTCGACAATTGGATTAATGCCGGGAACACAATAGAGATACGATTCCGGCGGGACACTTTTCAAGCTGCTATTGGCAGGGGCATTGTTATAATAGATCCTTCGTATATTAGCGATGTGAGTTACATAAACGATACTGGCAAAGCAGTACCGTACTCGCTACTTGGTGCCCTACTTCACGAGCTTGGTCATGCGTTGACTGGAAAACAAGATAATGGTTCTAGCACTGACTACCAGGGGGATAACGTTCGCTATGTAAACCAAATCTGGAGCGAACTTGGTTTGGATAAGCAGATATCTTACATAGGGCAAGCCAAAGGCAATCTTCACAGGGTTGGCAAGGTTTGTTTGTCCCCAGCGCTCGCGCCTCAGAGCAATCGCAGGGTCTGTTTTTCACATCGTTTTTCCCGGTATACTATCTTAAGTAAACCGTATTGATTTATAAGAGACTTTCCCTGTTTGCCAAAGTCTGTCATAACTTTAAAAAAATGGTATAACTGTATTTCCCAGCCTAGGGTTAGGATACAAACCAATATGTCGCGATCGAGATTTTAAATCAAATTTAATATGCTAACTCTACACCCGCTTTTAGATTTCACGGAAAGGTCGATCGACGAAGAGGGAGGGTCGATCGACTCTAGCCCCAGTTATTGGTACGAAGGGCATTGCCCTAAAAGTGCGGATCTGCTGAGATTGCCACGTACTCGAATGTCTGAAGAAATCGCCAGGGGTTTGATGCAGTACCTTGCTGCTGACGATTCCTACGATCGCGAGGGGAAGATGTACGGCATCTTGCTGGTGGAAATGCCTTGGGGGGAACAGCGAATTCTCAAAGCATTTTCTGGGTTGCTGAACGGTTCTAGCGTTGTTGACGGGTGGGTGCCACCGATTCCGGGGCGATCGCGAGTTGCTTTGACAGAAGCGCGCACGCTAGCCCAATTGGAAGCAATGAAACAGGAACTGATTGCACTGAATCAACTCCCGCAGCGACAGGAATATGCAGCCTTATTGAGCGAATTTGAATTGCAATTGCAAGTTTTGAATGCGCGGCACCGCAATTGCAAGCAGCAGCGAGACGAACAACGTCAGCTAAGCAGTCAAACTCTCGCAGGAGACACACTCTTAATAGCCCTGGAAAAACTAAATCAAGAAAGCCGTTTGGAGGGAATTGAATGCAGGCAATTAAAACGGCAGCGGGATGCAATATTGCAGCCTCTAAAAAAGATCGTTGAAGCTGCCAATGAGCGGATGCGGGTGCTCAAACAAGGGCGAAAAGAACTTTCCCGCCAACTTCAGGCCGAGATGCACGCAGCTTACACTCTGGTGAATTTTTTGGGAAAATCGCGATCGATCCAGGAATTGATGCCAACTAATTCTATTCCGACTGGCACCGGCGACTGCTGCGCGCCAAAATTGCTGCACTGCGCGGCAGCAAACAATCTGAAACCGCTAGCAATGGCTGAATTTTGGTGGGGGCCGCCATCGGGTGACAAAGTTCCGGGAGAGTTTTATGGTGCTTGTAGCGATCGGTGTCAGCCGTTGATGGGTTTTTTGCTGTCAGGATTGCCACAGAATCCAATTGTTTCGGGGGCGAAAGCTTACCCAGCTTTTTCAGAGCCAGCTAATAGCAAAAGTCTCTCAAAAGCTCCATTAAAAAAAAGTGTAAATCAGTCTTTTAATGGTGGCATCGAAGCCCGCCCGACAAGCCAGACTTTTAGGGGCGGGCTAGAAGCCCACCCCACAACTCATCAAAACAATCATGGTGGAACGGGCATCTTGCCCGTTACCGATCGCTCTTGGGGCGCGCCAGATGCCCAACCCCTAGGGGCGCGCCAGATGCCCAACCCCTACTCCCCACAACTCATCAAAACAATCATGGTGGAACGGGCATCTTGCCCGTTACCGATCGCTCTTGGGGCGCGCAAGATGCCCATCCCACAAATCTCAAAAAATTTGCTGGAACGAGCATCTTGCCAGTCACCAATCCCCAGGAAATGCTGCCAATTGTTTATGAAGACAAATGGTTAATTGCAGTCAACAAACCCCCAGACTTGCTGTCAGTTCCAGGTCGTTATCTGGAAAATCAAGATAGCGTTTTGAGTCGCTTGCAAAACTTGTTGCCGGATGGGTTAGAACTGACGGCGGTGCATCGGTTAGATTTAGCAACATCTGGGATTTTGTTGCTGGCGCGGGACAAAGAAACCAGCAGTCAACTAAGCCTGCAATTTGAGAAACGGCGGGTTCACAAAGTTTATGAAGCAGTGCTTTCGGGGACTGTCAACATAGAGGCGGGGACGATCGCACTCCCGGTAAAAAAAGACCCGAAAAATTCCCTGGTTCAGCAAGTTAATTTGGAGTGCGGAAAACCCAGCATTACTAGGTTTCAGGTAATGGCGAAGGAGGGAAATTGTACTCGCGTCGAGTTTTGGCCGCTGACGGGGCGCACGCATCAATTGAGGGTTCATGCAGCGGATGTTCGAGGGTTGGGAATACCGATTTTGGGCGATCGACTTTACGGATGTCGCGCCCCTGCGAATCGGCTGCACTTGCACGCGCGGGAACTCTCCTTTGAGCATCCGCATTTGGGTTCAAGGCTCAGCTTACAGGTGGCGACGCCATTTTGATCGTGCGGGCGATCGCAAGTCCGATAGTGCGATCGCCTGAAAGTAGAATAACAAGTTATATTGACTTTGCTAGCTATCGGCAATGAGCAGCTATTTCTTAGTTGAGGCGCTCGGTTGGGGCGATACCAAGTCTCGCAACCGCTTTCGTCGGTTAGGACTCGATGCAACAATATTCGTAGGGTGCGTCGCTATTCTTAATCCCTAAATTCTATCGACTTGGGGAGTGGCGACGCACCTGACACATAGGACTCGTGGAAACAACCCTCCGTTTCAATCCGCCCAACAATTATTGGGTCGCACGACTTTTTCTAAATGGTATAAGATATGCAAGGGTCGCATGAATTCAGTTGACAGTTGACAGTTGACAATTGAAAGCACTTAACAAAAGAAGGAAGAGGATTAAAGTAATGAATCGTCTGATTTTAATTTATCCCTTTTAAGGAGAGGCTTTAAACCAATTCTTTCTGGTACACAATTAAACTGCTTTAGTTGCTGGCGCATTCGACTGTTTAACTTTCCACCAGCGCTCAATCAAGTTAAGATCGGATAAATAAGGATTCGAGAGACTCCCGCGTGTAAACGTGCGGGGAGTCTCTCAACAGCTCTTTGCCAGCTTCTAGAGAAGGGGAGCATCTCAGTTTGGCATTTACAGTCGAGCGTCCCCGCTCGCACTACTATAAAAAATGCTTCTTGCAAAACTGAGATGCTCCCTAGAGAAGTGCTTTATACTATTTATAAAAACCATTGGCACAACATAATTGTTAGGTTTGTTAACAATAATCATGGCAGAAACCAGGTGCGTCGATGTGAGACGATCGATTTTTATTTATAAGTCAATACGGTTCACTTAAGAGAGATCCCCCCTAACCCCCCGAACCAAGGGGGGGACAAGAATGCTCTCAAAGTCCCCCTTCTTAAGGGGGATTTAGGGGGATCTCCGGGGTATAAAAAGTGTTAAGTGAACTGTATTGATTTATAAGTTTGAAGGGCGACGCACCCTACAGCTACTAGATAAGTGCTTTCCTGAACACAAATATTTTTTTTAGCCGGAGTTTCGCGGACTATTTATGATAAACCAGGTTGTTGATTTAAGCCAAACTGTCGATTTAACCAACTGCGATCGCGAACCGATTCAAATTCCAGGGCTGATTCAGCCCCACGGGGTGCTGTTGGTTTTGCAGGAGCCTGACTTGAAGATTGTCCAGGTCAGCAATAACGCGTTGGCTTTGCTAGGTCAACAGCCCCAAGATCTGTTGGGCAAACCGCTATTAAACTTACTCGCTCCTCAGCAGATTAATGCAATTCGGCAGTGCTTAAGCGAAGACTTTGAGTATGTGAATCCGTTAGATATTTCTCTAAAAGCTCAAACAAAATTACTTCATTTTGATGGCATTGTTCATCGCTGCAATACCATAATTTTTTTAGAATTGGAACCAAAAAAGAAAAGACAAAAAACAGACTTCTTCCATTTTTACCAGCGATTAAAAGGAACGATTACTAAAATTCAAAAGGCTCCAACCTTGCTGGAAATGTGCGAGGTTGTAGTTAAAGAAGTGCGAAAAATCACTGGATTCGATCGCGTTATGGTATATCAATTTGATGCCGCAGGATCCGGACGGGTGATTGCAGAAGATCGGGTAGAAACGCTAACGCCTTATCTGGGCTTGCACTATCCGCCCAGCGACATTCCCCAGCAAGCGAGACAGCTTTATACCCTCAACTGGCTGCGGTTAATTCCAGACTCCTCCTATGAGCCTGTGGCGTTAGTGCCAGCGCACAATCCCTTAGACTCGCGCCCGACGGATTTGAGTTTATCGGTGCTGCGGAGCGTGTCTCCCGTACACTTGGAATACCTCAAGAATATGGGTGTATCAGCCTCCATGTCTATTTCACTGATCCAAGACCAAAAACTATGGGGGCTGATTGCTTGCCATCATTCGACGCCGAACTATGTGCCCTATAGCGTGCGAACCATGTGCGAGTTTGTGGGGCAGGTAATGTCGATCGAACTTGCAAACAAACAAGATCGTGAAGACTTAGACTACAAAATGACATTGAAGTCGCTCCAAAGCAAGTTTGTAGAATCGCTATCTCAGTCAAAAAGCTTCTGGGATGGATTAGTTCAACTCAACTCGAACCTGCTAGATCTGGTGGGTGCGACGGGAGTGGCGGTTTGCGCGGGAGAACAAGTTATTTGTATTGGTGAAACGCCGCCAGAAGCTGAAATTCCTGCCCTGCGGGAATGGATTAAAAGCCAAATTCAACACAACCTGTTTCAAACCCGATCGCTATCTGAAATTTATCCAACCGCAGAGTCATTTAAGAGCGTTGCGAGTGGACTGTTAGCATTAGAAATTTCCAAAGTCAACAAAAATTATATACTCTGGTTCCGTCCAGAAGTGATTCAAACAGTCAACTGGGGCGGCAACCCGAACAAACCTGTCGAAGTCACAATCGATCGCGAGATGCGGTTGTCTCCTCGCAAATCCTTTGAACTCTGGCAACAAACGGTGCAGGGCTGCTCGTTACCTTGGAAGTCCTGCGAGATCGAAGTCGCCACCGAACTGTGCAGCCTGATCGTCGGGATTATCCTCAGTCAGGCAGATGAAATGGCAAAGATTAATCTAGAATTGGAACGCAGTAACACTGAACTAGATGCCTTCGCTTACGTCGCATCCCACGATCTCAAAGAACCGCTGCGCGGCATTCATAACTATTCCAATTTCTTGATAGAAGATTACGGGGAGGTGTTGCACGAGGATGGCATCGCTAAATTGCAAACGCTGGTGCGCCTAACCCAACGCATGGAAGATCTGATTAACTCTCTGCTACACTATTCTCGGCTGGGACGCACCGAACTTTCGCGCCAACCCACAAATCTCAACGATTTAGTGCGACAGTCGATCGACATTTTAAAGATCGGCGGGCCTCCGCAAGCGATCGAGTTTCGCACTAAATCGTTGCCGACAATTGCCTGCGATCGCACTCAAATCAGCGAGTTATTCACCAACCTGATTAGTAACGCGATTAAATATAATAATAAAACCGAGAAATGGGTGGAAATTGGTTTGATCGAATCAGAATCCGCGAGCAGTAAAGACCCGAGTTTATATACCTTTTATGTGCGAGATAACGGCATTGGCATCCCCCAAAAGCATTTGGAGCGAGTTTTTCAGATATTCAAGCGACTCCACGCACAAGACGAATATGGTGGCGGTACAGGGGCAGGTTTGACGATCGTCCAAAAAATTGTCGATCGACACGGGGGAAAAATTTGGGTAGAATCGACGCCCGGTGAGGGCAGCACGTTTTACTTCACATTGTCAGCAGCGGTCAAACCATGACCGGATATTCAGCGATGCGTGCTATGCAACTCCCTCCCTTGCTGATCGTTGAAGACAGCGACGAAGACTTTGAAGCGTTCCAACGTTACCTACACCCATCTTTTTCGCAAATCCCCGTCTATCGCTGCACTAATGGCGATCGGGCCCTGGCGTTTCTCTACCGCACCGAACCCTACACCAATCCTAACACTGCTCCGCGTCCGGGACTGATTGTGCTAGACCTCAACTTACCGGGAACGGATGGGCGAGAGGTACTATATAAAATAAAACAGGATCGTAATTTGAAAAAGATTCCGGTGGTTGTTTTCACCACATCTAACAATCCCAAAGACATCGCAGCCTGCTACGAACAAGGAGCGAACAGCTATATCATCAAACCTATGGATTTTAAGCTGTTGAAGCGAAGTATTCAGACGTTGTTGAGCTACTGGTTTGAAATCACGATGCTCCCTGTTCAGTCTCCGGAGGAAGACCAATTATGAGTCAAGTTGAGCGCACTGTTTTGATTGTGGAGGATAACCGTGATCTATCCCAACGGCAGAATCAGGTGGGCGCTGAGCCTGGGGAAAGTGTTTTATAATGCGATCGGGCAAGCGATGCGGATGTCGGGCGTAGATTTGGATATCACCGATCGCAAGCACACCGAGGAAGCACTGCGTCACAGTGAAGAGTTTAGAAAACGGGTGTTAGACAGCAGCAGCGACTGCATCAAAGTGCTGGATCTGGATGCACGACTTTTATACATAAATACAGGAGGGATGTGCCTGTTGGAGATCGACGATCTCACCCCCTATTTGAACGCGGAATGGCTCTGTTTTTGGCAAGATGAAGCTCGGGAAGAGGTGGAAGCTGCGATCGCGGCGGCGAAGGCAGGAGAAGTGGCTAGATTTCAGGGCTTTTGTGCCACCGCCAAAGGCACGCCAAAATGGTGGGATGTCGTGTTAGCACCGATCCGGGATGTGGCAGGCCAAGTTGTACAAATCTTATCGACTTCGCGGGATATCACCGATCGCAAACAAGCGGAAATCGAACGCGATCGCATTCTGCAATTAAAACAAGCTGCCCTGGCCGAATCGGAAAGAGTTAACCGCATCAAAGACGAGTTTCTGGCGGTGCTTTCTCACGAGTTGCGATCGCCCCTCAACCGGATCTTAGGCTGGACGAAGTTGCTGCAAACTGGCAGGCTGAATGAAACCAAAACTGTAGCAGCGTTAGCGACGATCGAACGGAATGCCCTGGCACAGGCTCAATTAATTGACGACTTGCTCGATATGGCTCGCGTGCTGCGCGGCAAACTGAGTTTGAATGTGACTGCTGTCAATTTGTTGTCTACCATTGAATCTGCGATCGAAACAGTGCAGACTGCCGCCACCGCCAAGTCAATTCTGATTCATCACGTGCTATCCAATATCGGGCAAGTGTCTGGGGATGCGGTTCGCCTCCAGCAAATTGTCTGGAATTTGCTTTCCAACGCTGTCAAGTTCACTCCCAATGGTGGACGGATAGACGTTCGACTAGAGTCAGCAGACAACCAAGCGCAGATTGTGGTAACAGATACGGGTAAAGGCATCAATCGAGACTTTTTGCCCTACATCTTTGAGTCTTTCCGTCAAGAAGATGCTTCTGTTACTCGCAAACACGGGGGGCTAGGGTTGGGACTGGCGATCGTTTATCAACTGGTAGAAGCCCACGGCGGAACAATCAAAGCTGACAGTTTTGGGGAAGGAAAAGGAGCCACTTTTAGAGTCAGCCTGCCGCTGCTGAACGTCAAAACAGGGGAAAATCCGGACAAGTTATTAGAAGCAGAACAGGATCTCAGAGGCATCCGAGTGTTGGCAATTGATGACGAGGCAGACAGCCGGGAAGTAATCGGCGCATTCCTGGTTATGGCTGGAGCGGAGGTGATGACAGTTGCATCTGCGGCTGAATTTATGGTAGCCCTAGAGTCGTTTGTGCCGGATGTTTTGGTGAGCGATATTGGAATGCCAGAAGTCGATGGCTACAGTTTGATCGGATATGTGCGTTCTCTATCACCGGAGCGGGGGGGGCTGATCCCGGCGATCGCATTGACTGCCTATGCTGGAGAAATCAACCACCAACAAGCTCTGGCAGCAGGCTTTCAGAGGCACATTTCCAAGCCTGTGGAGCCAAATCTATTGGTTGGGGCGATCGCTGATTTACTGAGCAAATAGCTATGAAAACATCAGCCATAAATTGAGCATATCTTGATAACTTATTTCTCAATAATAGCTCATACCTAATACTTTTAACAAGACCATTTCCGACTACCTTTACCTTTCAATGCGTTCAAGTTATTCCCTCATATATATCATGTTCGCAGTGCGGACTTAAGTCCGCAAAAACGGTTCGTAGTGCGGACTTAAGTCCGCAAAATGCACTCCGATTCCGACTGAAGTCGGCACTACGAACTTATCTCCCGACTGAAGTCGGCACTACGAACTTATCTCCCGACTGAAGTCGGCACTACGAACTTATCTCCCGAATCTCCGAAAATGGGCTAGGAGTGTCGATCGGCAACCTAGAAAGTTGAGATTCACAACGTTTGGGCCTATCCTATTAACCTGAGGGCATCTGAAAACATCCGAGCTGCTAGCTCAGCTTTTGAGATGCCCCAAAATAATCAATAGCCAAGCATTTTTAAGAAAATGGCACAAAATCACAAGTCAACGGTTATCATCACCGGCGCATCCTCCGGCGTCGGCTTGTACGGCGCCAAAGCCCTTGCAGACAAAGGATGGCACGTAGTCATGGCCTGTCGCGACGTGCGAAAAGCCGGAGACGCCGCTCAAGAGTTGGGCATACCTCAAGGTAGTTTCACGATTATGCACATTGACTTGGGCGATTTGGAAAGCGTGCGCCGATTTGCTCGGGAATTCAAATCAAGCGGCAGGCCTCTAGACGCTTTGGTGTGCAACGCAGCTATCTATCTGCCTTTGATTAAGGAACCGCTGCGGAGCCCTGAAGGTTACGAGTTGACGATGACTACCAATCACCTCGGTCATTTCCTGCTGTGCAATCTGATGATGGATAGCATGAAACCTTCCTATTATCAAGATGCGAGAATCGTGATTTTGGGAACTGTGACTCACAATCCAGACGAGTTGGGTGGAAAGATTCCGCCGCGTCCTGATTTGGGCAAGTTTGAGGGTTTTGAAGCGGGTTTCCAAGATCCGGTTTCGATGGTAGATGGGAAGCAGTTTGAACCTGTCAAGGCTTACAAAGATAGCAAAGTTTGCAACGTGCTGACGATGCGGGAATTGCACCGCCGCTTTCACGAATCGACGGGGATTAATTTCACTTCGCTGTATCCGGGATGCGTGGCGGATACGCCACTTTTCCGCAATCACTATCCTTTATTTCAGAAACTTTTCCCGCTGTTTCAGAAGAATATCACCGGCGGTTATGTGTCGCAGGAGTTGGCGGGCGAAAGGCTGGCAATGGTGGTTGCAGATCCAGAATACAAGCAATCTGGGGCTTATTGGAGTTGGGGAAATCGTCAGAAAAAAGATGGTAAGTCTTTTGTGCAGAAGGTTTCTCCGCAGGCGCGCGATGATGAGAAAGGTGAGCGGATGTGGGAGTTGAGCGCTAAGTTGGTGGGATTGACTGACGGAGCTCCCATGGGTGCTGCTAGTGCGAGCCGCCCTGCATAATTAGGTTTGTAGTGAGGACTTTAGTCCTTCTTCTTGCGGACTAAAGTCCTCACTACGAACCTTGACGCACACAGGTTTGTAGTGAGAACTTCAGTCCTTCTTCTTGCGGACTAAAGTCCTCACTACAAACCTGTAGTTTGTGGGATGGGCGTCCCGCCCGTCTTTAAAGGACGGGCGGGACGCCCATCCCACAATAATTAAAATTCTAAGTTATTTAATTCGCGCTCCTAAGTTATTTAATTCTCATTCCTTACCAGGAAAAATTGGTTTAAATCCCCAAGCCTTGTAGGGAGAAATTAAAAAAAGACGATTGATTGCTCGACTCCTCTTCCTTTCCGGTAGAGGTCTCCCTCCTTTCGTCAAGTCAACTGTCAACCTGTATGCTGTCAACTGTCAACTGTCAACTGTCAACTGTCAACTGTCAAAGATATTTTTGCGGATCTGCATCCGGTTGCTGCGTAAGTTTTGGCGGAGGAACCAAAAGGTCGATCGACCTTTTGGTTTTTAGCCGTTGGGAAATTCTTGGCAGTGCCCGGTGTTGCCTTTTTTTCGGTTAAGATTAATTGTTAGTTTAGGGTGCGCTGGTTCCTTAAAATATTTTCACCCAATCTAGCGAAATAATAATTATATCATATGAACTGTAGATCGCAAAAATTATTTTTAATTGCTGGAATCTTTGGCTTAGTTTGGTTGGGAAAACCGACGAAAACATCCGCGAGCAACGTTGAAATTTTGACTTCAAATGTTGAGGATTTGGCAACAGTCCGCAGCGGAGCCGATCGACCTTTACGAACCAACGACACGAATCTTGACACCCGGGAAGACTTGCCGGCCACTGAGTCCGATCGATCGACTTTGGCACCAATTCTACCTGCGGAAACTCCCGATTTACAGCCAGAAGCTGCCAATTCTGTCGATCGCACATTCGCCACGAACGATCGAGAAACTCAGCTTTCTAACCGAGATCAAAAGCTAAAAGAAAATATAGGTATCGATCGAGATTCGCAACTGAGCCAACTGCCCAACCCAATTCAACCCAGAGAGCCGGAATTGCCTGCACCAATAGCCCCGCAACCGCCGCCGCCGTCTCCCCTCCAACCAACTCCCCCAACACCAGTTCCCGGCGATTCCAGACCGGGGATTCCGGGTACAATTCGGGTTTTGCGGTTTGAATTTGAGGGAAACACAGCTTTTAGCGATCGCGAACTCGCAGCAGTTACGCAACAGTTTGCGGGGCGCGACATCACCTTTGCCGAACTGATCGCAGCAGAAGGGGCAGTGACTCAAAAATACGTAGCAGCAGGATACATCAATTCCGGCGCTGTAATTCCCGCCAACCAAACATTTCCCAGAGAAGGAGGTGTGGTGAAAATTCGGATTGTCGAAGGCGGATTAGATGAAATTCAGATTAGTGGAAACAGGCGTTTAAATGCCAATTACGTGCGATCGCGCTTGGAACGTGTCACCAGGCGGCCATTGAATCGCGATCGGCTGCTGGAAGCGTTGCAAATGCTGCAACTCGACCCCTTAATTGCCAATATTTCGGCAGAATTGCAAGCTGGAAGCCGCCCGGAAAACAGCCGTTTAGAAGTGCGGATTAAAGAAGCAGACAGCTTCAGCGGCGAAGTTTTTCTAGACAACAATCGATCGCCCAGCGTGGGCAGTTTTCGGCGCGGCGCGCGCATCAATCAAGCGAATTTGCTCGGTTTGGGCGACGGATTAGAGCTATCCTACGCTAACACCGACGGCAGCAACGAATTCAACGGCAGCTACACAGTCCCCGTCAACGCGCGCAACGGCACGATTCGGTTTGCTGCGAGTGCTGCGAGCACTAACGTGATCGAGGAACCGTTTGATGCTGCGGAAATTGAGGGGAAATCGCGAACTTACGAGTTAACTTACCGCCAGCCGATCGTCGAAAAGCCCGATCGCACTTTGGCTGTGGGAGTAACTTTTTCGCGCCAAGAAAGCGATACATTCCTGTTGGGAGAAAGATTTGCGCTGTCAGCGGGAGCAAACGAGCGCGGCGAAACGCGGGTTTCGGCGGTGCGGTTTTTTCAAGAATACGTGCAGCGGAATTCCCGACAAGTGCTCGCAGCGCGATCGCAGTTTTCCATCGGTACCAATTTTTTGGGTGCTACTGCGAACGATAGCGGCCCTGACAGTCGCTTCCTGGCGTGGCGCGGACAAGCGCAGTACGTGAGGCTGCTAGCGCCGGAAACCTTGCTAATAGTGCGTTCCGACATTCAGTTCGCCGATCGCCCGCTGCTTTCCCTCGAACAAATCGGGATCGGCGGCGTGCAAAGCGTGCGCGGATACCGGCAGGATTTGTTGTTAACTGATAGCGGTGCGATCGCATCTGCGGAGGTGCGTATCCCAGTTTGGCGCGTGCCGAAAGTCAAAGGATTGTTGCAAGTCGCTCCGTTTGTGGATTTTGGGGTAGGCTGGAACAATTCCGGAGAAAAAGCGAATGCTGACTCTGACAAACTTTTGGGTGCGGGTGTTGGATTGGTGTGGCAAATGGGCGATCGGCTGAATGTGCGATTAGATTATGGTTTTCCTTTGATTAATGTCGGAGGGGGCGATCGAACTTTCCAGGAAAAAGGCTTCTACTTTCGGATCAATTATTTTCCGTTTTAATATTGTAGGTTGCGTTGAGTGCGATCGAAACCTAATCTTCGCTTCGCCCAACACTTCAGCAACAGAAGAAGATTTTGGTGGGTTTACCAAAATCTTCTGACCATCTGCCTCTTCGACTTGTTAGCCCTCTACTGAAGACTCAATTAGATTTGGACAAATTTCATGGCAATTATATTTGTGAGAGTATTCCAAGTACTTTTGGAACGACCGAAAGAAGCCGCGCTTGACCGTGCTTCGGCTTTATATGTATCCCAAAGGCGATCGACAAGCATCATTCCATATTTCTCCCACAATTCTTCCACAGGACTGATCCACTGACCATCTTTAATCAAAAGACGGAAAGCTGCTAAAACAGGCATCACAAACGGTGGTGCAACAGTAAGGTTAAAGGTTCGCCCTGTAATCAAAGTAGATGGTTGATTACTGCATCCACTGACTTTAGAGATGACAATCTTTTTGCCATTGCTACTGTGCCCATTCAGAGCTTGATGAGTCTCCATAACTTTTTCCTCCAACCACAAAATCTCAGGTAACAAAGGGAGAATATGTTCGTAATTTTTGTTACTCCATTTACTTACAAGAGAACCCTTGCCCGTATAGGCAGTTATGGGATGACTCTCTTTTCTGAAATCAAACAGCTCATTATTCAGCAAAGCAAGTCGTTGAACAAGATCCACGACAGTGTATTTTGGAGCATTATCTGGGTTATCCTCAAATTCATTTGGCTTGAAAATCACATTTTTGCGATATTCTGGAGGTAAATGCTTTTCAATTGCCTGCCAGTCCCCTTCAAGATTCTTTAGTGCATAATCTGGCACTGCCTTGGATAGATTTCTGGCACGACTAATACTTGCAACATTCTCTTCATCAACCCCAACTGCTACCGTGACTTGAACATGAGCTTCGTGAATAGTTGGATAATTTTCTCCTCGCTTGTGCTTCCCATATAGAGCGTGCATCAGAGCCTTGTAGGTGTGTCCTCCATTAAGAACACCGTGCCCCAGAAAGTCTTCTGTTTCTTCGTTCGGCTCATTGTATATGATTCGGACTTTAAAGTCTCCGCCCTCAACTCGTTTCGCTTGAAGGGAGTCAACAACCAGCATAATTCCGTTGTTGTTATAGATAAACTGCTGCGGTTCTAACCTTAAGGTTTCTAGCATAGCCTTTGCAGGCTTTGCAGTCAGGTCAGCATTCCTAGCATTTGGTCCGAAAGGAAAACCTTGTGGTAAATCTTTAACTGCTAATGTTAAAGACCAAAGCTGCCGCTTATCGTCGCTATCTTGAAACACGCGACAGGCAGATTTGGCAGAGAATTGAACTTGCTGCTTATCTTTCATAATTCACTTTTCCTTTGTTCAACAGAACGATTAATTAGGTTCAACAGAACCTATCTACTAATCTAGCACAGATTTTTGAAAAGGCAAGCCTAGTAAATATCCTCTTTTAGCCAACTCACAAAAATTAGAGAGCTAATTGTATGGCAGTTGGGGTGCAATACTGGATATAATCGAAGCATCCATCTTTGCCAGTTGACGTTGAAGAATACTCAGATGATCTGTATCCAGTAAATATTTCATAGCTCATCTTGAGCTTTGAGGAGAGACTCATCCCCTTGGCGAATCGCTCGTCCATAGGCAAGTAGCTCCTCAAAGGCAGGTTCATCTTTGAAAGACCCTATAATTTGCTGCAACCAATTCGTCGGTTGAGAAGCTACAATTTGGTTCTGCAACTGGGCGATCGCTGCTTCCACTACTGCAAGCCGTTTCTCTAAAGAAGTGTTAATTGCCATTTGAGTTTCCCTAGTTAATCCTTTCACCACGGGAGGTACTGAACTTGACCTTCCAACTCTCCCTCCTGACTGCACTCTACAAGGACAAGAATGTCCTCAATCACTCGTCCGATCGGAGCATCCGTGCTAATTTCGATCACCCCTGGCATCGGCTGACTTTGCCTCACTCGATCGTAGGCATAGCGAGTAATCGTAGCGACATCGTGAGTCAGCAGAATACGCCCTTCCTGCGCTGCCCACTCTAAGACGGTTGGATCATCTTTCCCTGACAGCCCAACATCTTGTACGCGAACGATGTCGAGCTTTAGGTTACGGCGAAATAACCCTCGAACGATCGTATTGTCGAAGTTTTCATCAGCAAGAAATTTTAACATGGTTCTTGCGCTGTTTTGCGGGCAAGCAGGCGATCGCGCAAGCCTTGTGGGTCGAATTTTGCTTGATTCATAGTGCGAATCTCTTGCGATTGCTGCCGTCGCTGTTGCAAGTACGCTTCTACTTCCGATTCGTGCTTGAGATAGAAGGCGATCGTGGCATAAACGTCAGCTAGATTCAGAGACGGATAGCGATAAACAGTTTCTTCTGCGGTCGCGCCCTGCTGAAAAACACCGATTACAGTATCTAATGTAACGCGAGTTTTGCCGACGAGAATCACACCATCTTCATTTGCATTTAAAGGAGCCCGTTCAGCTACGATTGTCAGTGTCATAAGCATCTTCAAATTCAATATCCCAATAGTAGCAAATCCACTCGTCGCGCTTCCAACATTGCAGCCACGTCCTCATCTGTCGGTGCGGGTTGGTCTGTCTTTAGCAAGCCTCGCATCCGCTGAATCGCACCAGAACGATCGCCCCTGGTAACTGGCGGATATTGCAAGGACTCAATGATGGCGCTCACTAACGCAAGGCGATCGCTCGGTGGCAGTTTGAAGACCTGCTCTTTGACTTCTTCTAGCAACATAGACGGCTCCTAAGATTGAAGGTGTCTACCATCTAGTATGAACGATTGCGTTCTCCATGACCAGGTAGAATTAGCTCTGTTCCCGGTAACTCATTCAAACTCATGACTCTTTCTCCTCTGAGTTATATCAAATCCCGTAGCATCAGAATTTTTCATCTCTCTTATCTCCCTCTGTGTTCTCTGCGTTCTCTGTGGTTAAATCACGATCGTGCAACGGTCAACGATCTTACATTCAAAACCTTTGATAAATTTCTCACATTTTAGCGCTGACAGTCAAATTTTATTAAGTGGCGGTCTCGATCGCTACTTGGATCGCGATCGCACTGATACGATCCAAATATATAATTATAATGGAACCGGAAACGATATAAATCCTAACCTAGTTAACACAAGAGGGCTTGTCTTATGGTTCAGACAAAAACTAAACTAACATTTGTAGAGTTTATCGAAAAGTACCCCGACGGATCGGGCATCTACGAACTTGTAAATGGAGAGATTGTCAAAGTGGAAGCAACCAGAGCTCATAAAAATGTAGCACGATTTCTAGTATTTGGCTTTAACGATGAAATCAGGCGCTTGGAACTTGACTATATCGTTGACAAAGATATAGTTTTCAGAACTGTAACAGCGAGGGGGCAAGAGCAAGGCAGAAATCCTGATGTCGGCGTGGTCAAGGCATCAGTATGGAATAGCAATGTCCGCGGCTACGGAGCCCTTACCGAACCTATACAATTAGCAGTAGAAGTAACTTCAACTAACTGGGAAGACGACTATGTTGATAAGTTGGATGAGTATCAACGGCTCGGTATTTGTGAATATTGGATTGTGGACTATTTAGCTATCGCTTCTAGGGCTTATTTAGGTAATCCCAAAATTCCCACAGTTTTTGTTTACTCTTTGGAAAATGACCGCTATTTAGTTCAAAGTTTTACAGGTAATGAGCGCATTATCTCTAAAACTTTTCCCGAACTAGAAATCACTGTAGAGCAAATTGTGATTAGCAGCCAAATGCAAAACCTTTAGAGAAACGAGATGAGCTTACACAGATCGACTTTATCCTAAAAATAATTTTTTTATGCCTCGCTTACATTACTCCCTACTGTTTGCCTTCCTGTTGCTATTTCCCGCAAGTGCGATCGCCCAAATCATCCCCGACAGCACTTTAGGTGCCGAAAGTTCGCGCCTTGTACCGGATACAATCAACAACTTACCCTCAGATCGCATTTCAGGAGGCGCAACTCGCGGCTCTAATCTCTTTCACAGTTTCCGCTCCTTCAACATCGGTGAAGGGCGGGGACTTTATTTTGAAAATCCCAGCGCAGTTTCTAACATCTTCACCCGCGTCACGGGCGGGCAACCCTCAAATATTTTAGGAACCCTCGGAGTCCAAGGCAATGCCAACTTATTTTTAATCAACCCGAAAGGAATTGTCTTCGGCCCCAATGCAAGATTAGATTTGCGCGGTTCATTTGTCGCTTCAACGGCTGACAGTATTGTATTTAAGTTGGTCTGAGATTTAGAGACAATCCCGGTACAATTGTCAATCAATCCACAGCTACAGGAACAGTCAATCTCCCAGCAACATCTCCCGTAGCGATTCCAATTACCGAGAGAGTTGGCTTAGCAGTAGACAAGGGTCAAACTTTAGCACTGATTGGCGGCGACATCCAAATCCCAGGTGGCAATTTAACTGCTAGTGGCGGACAAATTTTGCTCGGTAGCGTAGCCAGTCCTGGTTTAGTAGATTTGGCACTAACCCCTGGTGTATCCGGGCCTGGTAATCTTACTTTAAATTATGGCAACATTCAAAACTTTGGCAATATTCAAATATCCAATGGTACGCTGATTAACACGAGTGGAACAGGTGGCGGTAGAGTAGAAATAACAGGTGGAAATATCGGTATCAACGCTGCACAAATATATGCGTTCACCTTCGGAAATGCTGGCGGAAAAGGTATTGATATAAACGCCCAAAAAATGCAAGTAAAAAATGGCACGCAATTGTCTACTTTCACTTTAGGAGATGGTGCTGGAGGTAATATCAATTTGCGCGGTGCTGATTCGGTAGAAATGAGCGGGCAGGGAATTGAGAGCTTTCAACAAATTGTAATTAAATATCTCCTATCGGGAACAGTTGACCCTTTTGACCCTAAGTTTATGTTTTTTAACGGTACTGCTGGCGCCGGAAATGGGGGAAGCGTCAACATCGATACCGGACGGCTGCTGATGCGCGATGGGGTAGTAGGTAGCGGCATTACTTTAGGTGCTGGAAATGGCGGCAATCTGAATATCCGCGCCAACACTTTTGAAATCGCGAGTTCTGGAATCAACAACGCCACAGCTAAAGATAGTAGCGGTGCCGGAGGAAGCATCAACCTTGATGTTGGGCGGTTAATTATGCGCGATGGTTCCCTTCTCGGCAGTACGAGTTACAGTAACGGGCCGTCGGGAAATATCACCGTAAAAGCTGCTGAATCGGTAGAACTGTCCAACTCCAGTAGCAGAACTGCTATATCAACTGGAATCAGCACTCTCAGTATCGGTTCTAGCGGCAGAGCAGGGGATATTACGGTTGATACCAAGCGCTTGAGTCTTGCTGACGGTTCTGCTTTTACATTAGGAACAGGTATATTAGTGGGCTTTCTGTTTTCCAGGAACGGCGGAGCGGCGGGAAACTTAACAGTTAGGGCCAGCGAGTCAGTGGAAATTACAGGAATTTCTCCTGTTTTGACTAGCGGGAATCGCACTGATAGTGCGCTGAGTTCTGCAACTTTGAGTTCTAGTCGGGGCGGGAATATCCGCGTCGATACGCCGAGGTTGGTGGTGCGGGATGGGGGGCTAATTTCTACGAGATCTTTTGGTGCTGGAAATGGAGGTGATGTTACTATTAATGCCGATCGCATTGAAGTCAGTGGCATCAGCAGTAACGGTTTATCTGTCAGTTCAATTGATGCTTCTGTCGGCAGCCGGTTCCCGATTAATAGTCCCAACCCGACGGCGAATGCTGGCGAATTGAATCTTAATACCCGTCAATTGATCGTTCGGGATGGCGCTACAGTCACGGTGCAGGCTAGGGGAACCGGACGGGCTGGTAATATCAATGTTGTCGCAGATGCAATTTCCCTTGACGCCAAAAGCAGCATTGACGGCACAACTGTATCCGGTACGGGTGCAAATATTAACCTGCAAGCAAAAAGCATTGAGTTGCGACGCGGCAGCCGGATTACTACCGATGCAGGTAATTCCGACGGCGGTAACATCAATCTCAACAGCCAGATTCTAGTCGCCCTCCCCCAAGAAAATAGCGACATCACCGCCAACGCCCGCACCGCAGGTGGCGGCCGCGTCAATGTTAATGTCCCGAATGTCTTGGGCTTTGCAGCAGTCGGCCGGGAACAAGTCAGAAGCAGGTTGAATCTCAGTGACGCGCAATTTGCAGCTTTGCAAGTCAGTCCTACTTCTCTGCTTGAGAGTAGCGACATCGCCGCGATTTCTCAAAGTGCAGGCCCGGCTTTGCAAGGTACTGTTACTTTTAGTTCTTCTGGGGTGAATCCCGCTCAAGGTTTGGTAGAATTGCCACAAAATGTGGTGAATCCGGCTGCATTAATTGCGGCAAATCCCTGCATTGAAGGAGCCGATAACGAGTTTACTGTTACTGGTCGGGGGGGAGTGCCTCCTAGCCCCAATGACTCTCTGGGTAGCACAGAAACACCGTTTCCGTGGATAGAAATAGAAGAGGAAGGAAGAAGGAAGAAGGAAGAAGGAAGAAGGAAGAAGGGAAGAAGGGAAGAAGGTGAAATTCCCGATCGGGAAGTTGTTCCTGCTCAAGGCTGGGTGATGAATGAGAAAGGGGAAGTTACGCTGGTGGCTGCGGAAGTTGCCGGTCAATTTCCACAGCGCACGAGGCGTCCTGATTCTGTTTGTCAGCCTCGATAACTACAAACAGGGCAAATGCTAGAAATTTTATGACCGAATGTTAGCTAACAAAAGGTTGATTATGATTTTCCAATATCTCTACTTATGGCAGATTTGCCAAATTAATGAACTCAAAGACCGAGACAAATACTATATTTTAAGAGTGATTTACCTTTTAGATCGCGATCGGTCGATTACGAAAAGAAAAACGGTTCGTAGTGCGGACTTTAGTCCGCAGAATAAGAGCGGACTAAAGTCCGCACTACGAACTTTACTTGTTGCGGTCAATCGACGGAACCTGATATTATTTGCATTTTTTTACCTGTGTCTGTTTACTGAAAGTGCGATCGCCCAAATCGTCCCCGACAGCAGCTTGGGAGCAGAAAGTTCGCGCCTTGTACCCGATAATATCAACAACTTACCATCAGAGCGAATCACTGGTGGCGCCACTCGCGGCGTGAATTTATTTCACAGTTTTCGAGAATTTAACATCAAAAGTGGAGAGGGAGCTTATTTTGAAAATCCCAGCGGAATTGCTAACATCTTCACCCGCGTCACGGGCGGGCAACCCTCAAATATTTTAGGAACCCTCGGAGTCCAAGGCAATGCCAACTTATTTTTAATCAATCCCAGAGGACTTATTTTCGGCCCCAACGCTCGGTTAGATTTGCGCGGTTCATTTGTCGCATCAACTGCTGAGAGTATTGAGTTGGTCTGAGATTTAGAGACAATCCCGGTACAATTGTCAATCAATCCACAGCTACAGGAACAGTCAATCTCCCAGCAACATCTCCCGTAGCGATTCCGATTACAGATCGAGTTGGCTTAGCAGTAGACAAGGGTCAGACTTTAGCACTGATTGGTGGCGACATCCAAATCCCAGGTGGCAATTTAACTGCTAGTGGCGGACAAATTGCACTCGGTAGCGTAGCCAGTCCCGGTTTAGTAGATTTGGCACTGACATCGAGTCCACAGCAGGGGAGTTTAAGTTTAAATTATGGCAACATTCAAAACTTTGGCAATATTCAAATATCCAATAGTACGCTGATTAACACGAGTGGAATAGGTGGCGGTAGAGTAGAACTAAAAGGTGGAAATATCGGCATCAATGCTGCACGAATATATGCGCTCACCTTCGGGAATATTGATGGAAAAGGTATTGATATAAACACCCAAAAGTTGCAAGTGCAAAACGGGACGCAATTGTCTACTTTCACTTTTGGAGATGGTGCTGGAGGTAATATCAATTTGCGTGCTGCTGATGCAATAGAAATCAGCGGGCTGGGAATTGAGGGCTTTCAACAGATTGTAATTAAATATCTGGCATCGGGACTAATCGACCCATTAGCTGCGAACTTTGTGTTGCTTAATGCTACTGCTGGCGCTGGAGCAGCCGGAGACATTAAAATCGATACTGGACGCCTGCTGATGCGGGATGGTGCAATATTTGGCGGCATAGCTTTTGGTGCTGGAAATGGTGGAAATTTAAGCATCCGTGCGAATACTTTTGAGATTCAGGGTTCTGGGAGCAACAACGCAACAACGAAAGGGAGTACCGGTGCGGCAGGAAATATCACCGTTGATGTCCAAAGATTGATCCTGCGGGATGGTGCTATTCTCGCCAGCACTAGCTACAATGCTGCCCGATCGGGAAATATAACAATTAAAGCTGCTGAATCGGTACAATTGTCGAACACCATTTCTCAAACTGCTGTCGCAAGCGGCATCAGCACGCTTACCATCGGCTCTACCGGAAAGGCGGGAGATATCACTATCGATACAAAACGGCTGAGTCTTTCTGGGGGCTCCGCGTTCACCTTGGGGAGCGGTGTTTCGGTTGGCGGAGTTATCTTCTCTACGAATGGGGGGCCAGGAGGAAACTTAACTGTTAGGGCTAGCGAATCAGTAGAAATTGCAGGTATTTCTGAAGTTTTGAGCAATGGGAATCAAGTTGCTAGTGCTTTTTCCTCTGGAACAATTAGTTCTAGCCGGGCCGGGGATATCCGCATTGACACGCGAAACCTGATTCTGCGGGATGGGGGCTTCATTTCTTCTAATTCTTCGGGTAAAGGAAACGTGGGGGATATTACGATTAATGCCGATCGCGTCGAAGTAAATGGTAGTTTAGGTAATCCTCGTTTTAACAGTTCTATTGATGCTTCTGTTGGCAAGGCGACGGGTGATAATCCCAATGCTACGGCAAATGCAGGTTCGGTGAACCTGAATGTCGATCGATTGATTGTCCGGAATGAAGGCAATGTGACGGTGCAAGCTTTGGGAACCGGGCGCGCTGGTAATATCAATATTGTCGCAAATGCGATCGGCCTTGACAACAAAGGTAGCATTGATGGTAGAAGTGCATCCGGTGTCGGAGCAAATATTAACCTGCAAGCACGAGACATCCAATTGCGCCGCGGAAGTCGAATTACCACCGATGCGGGTACTTCTGAAGGTGGCAATATCAATATTAATAGCAATACTTTGCTCGCCCTCCCCCAAGAAAACAGCGACATCACCGCCAACGCCCGCACCGCAGGTGGCGGCCGCGTCAATGTTAATGTCCCGAATGTCTTGGGCTTTGCAGCAGTTGGCCGGGAACAAGTCAGAAGCAGGTTGAATCTCAGTGACGCGCAATTTGCAGCTTTGCAAGTCAGTCCCACATCTCTGCTTCAAAGTAGCGACATCACCGCGATTTCTCAAAGTGCTGGCCCGGCTTTGCAAGGGGCGGTAACATTTACTGCTTCTGGGGTAAATCCCGCTCAAGGTTTAGTAGAGTTGCCACAAAATGTGGTGAATCCGGCTGCGTTAATTGCTGCTAATCCCTGCGTTGAAGGAGCCGATAACGAGTTTACTGTCACGGGGAAAGGAGGAGTGCCACCGAGTCCTAATGACTTTCTTGGTAGCGCACAAACGCCGTTTCCGTGGGTGGAAGCAGAAGGAAGTTCGGCAACGAGCGCTGTACGGGATGTAACGGATGTAACGGATAGAAGTCCGAAGGAAGAAAGGGAAAAAAAAGCTCGGGAAGTAGTTCCGGCGCGCGGTTGGGTGGTGAATGAGAAAGGGGAGGTGACGCTGGTTGGATACAATCCAGGTAATGCTGCTGAGTCTCGCAATCCTCGATCGAATTCTCTTTGTCCGTCGCGCTGACAAGATGTTTTTTACGGCGGATAAACGCGGATTAATTGGGTGCATCTCAATGCAAGCAAATATGTTTGTATGGGCTATAGCATGACCGCAGTGAATATAAGATTATAACTAATAACTTATATGCAGTCATGCTTCTTCAGGCTTCAAAAACCAGATGCACCCGATTAATTGGTGATTGGTAAGTGGTGTACTGAATTTAAATTGTCTATTTTAATGCAATACAATTGAGAGCAGACCGCCAAGAGAGCAAAAGCCATGTGAAAAATAAATTCTGCGATGGGAGCATCTCAGTTTTGCTATAGTGCGAGCGTCCCCGCTCGCGTGCGTCCCCGCTCGCGTGCGTCCCCGCTCGCGTGCGTCCCCGCTCGCGTGCGTGTATAAGCCAATACGGTTTACTTAAGACAGTCCGTTGGAAAAACGAGGTGAAAAATAGACGCTGCGATTGCCGCGCGTGGACGTTCGCAATGACAAAAAAGCATTAAGTAAACCGTATTGGTGTATAAGCACGCGAGCGGGGACAGCACTAAAATAAAAAATGCTTCTTACAAAACTGAGATGCTCCCTTCTGCGATTGCTTCGTTCCTCGCAATGACAATTATCACCCAATACAGTTTACTTAGGACGGTACAGGGGGAAAAAGCAATGTGAAAAATAGATTCTGGGATTGCTTCGTTCCTCGCAATGACAATTATAACCCAAGCCTATTGTATTTTAATGCCCTATTTCACCCTCTCCCACTCTCTCCCCGTCTTCCTACAAGTGCTTGAATATGAAATTTACCCGATCGCTCCGACAAGCAATTCTCTTATGTCTGATATCCTGTCTGCTAGCGGTGGCGATTCCTCCCGCAGTTGCTCAGATGCGGTCACCACCAGCGGTGCAGCTTGTCCGACAAGCTCGAACTCTGTATGCTTCAGAACGTTTTTCCGAAGCTGTGCCGCTGTTACAGCAAGCGGCGACGCAATTTGAGGCAAAAGGTCAAAATCTCGATCGCGCTGCGGCTTTGAGCAATTTAGCTGCAACCTACGGGCAATTAGCGCTTTGGGAACAAGCAGAACAAGCTGTGAATTCGAGTTTGTCGGTGGTGCGGGCGCAACCCAAAACTCCCGAACAGCAGCGGATTTGGGCGGAAACTCTCAACATTCAAGGACAGATTAAACTCGAACGGGGGCAGACTCAAGATGCGATCGACATTTGGACGCAAGCTGCTAAATTTTTTGAGCAAATTGATAGCAAAAATCAACTTTTGCAAGTTCAAATCAATCAAAGTCGAGCTTGGGAAACTCTCGGACTTTACCCCAGAGCTTGCAAAATATTGTTAGGTTCTTTGAACCTGGAAAACAAAACCTGTGAAGTTTTGCCCGCAGGCTTAGTAAGTTTGAAAAATCAATCTGTTTCCTTAGAAAATATTCGGGCAATTAATGCTTTAGCCAGGGTGCTGCGGGTTTTGGGACAACTGGAACGCTCGGAGGATTTGCTGTCAGCGGGAATGGAAGCAGCCCGAAAAATAGGTGTCCCACAAGAAGAGGCTGCAATTTATTTGAATTTGGGAAACACAGCCCGGGCTAAAAGCAATAAACCGGGTTTGAGTATGGAAAAGCGGACTGATTTGGAACGCTCCGCCTTAGAATATTATGCTCTAGCGGCAGAGGCGATGCCGGGGAAATCAACTATCGGGATGCAGGCGAGGTTGAATCAATTGAGTCTGTTTGCAGATAGCCAAAATGCCTCGGAAGCACAGATTTTGTGGCGTTCTCTTGAACCTCAAGTCGCTCAATTCCCTTCCAATCGTGCTGGGCTTTACGCTCAAATTAATCTAGCACAGACCTTGATTAAATTGGATAAATTACCAATCGGTACTCCAGGTTTGAGCGATATCGCTCAAATGCTTTCCTTGGCTGGGGAATCGGCAAACCGTTTGGGCGACAAACGAATACAAGCTTATATTTTAGGAGCTAGGGGCAAGGTTTACGAACTCAAACAACAGCATTCTATAGCTGAAACTTTGACTCTTGAAGCTTTGAGTTTAGCACCGGCGTTTCAATCTCCCGATATTGCCTATCAATTATTGTGGCAACTCGGACGGATTCGGAAAGCTCAGGGGAATACAGAAGGGGCGATCGTTCAATATACTCAAGCTGTAAATGTATTGTCTTCTCTGCGCGGCGATTTGGTAACAGTTAATCCCGAAGTGCAATTTTCGTTTCGGGAAAGTGCCGAACCAGTTTATCGGGAATTAGTCGGGCTGCTGTTGCAAGATGAATCCCCCACTCAAGATAAGTTAAAACAGGCTCGCCAAACGGTGGAATCTTTGCAGTTGGCGGAATTGGATAACTTTTTTCGGGATGCTTGTGCTGATGCTAAACCAAAGTCGATCGAGGAAATCGATCCGACGGCGGCGGTGATTTACCCAATTATTTTGAGCGATCGTTTGGAGGTAATTTTGTCAATTCCCGGCAAGCCTCTGCGCCGCTATACGACTAAGAAGTCTCAATCCGAGTTAGAAACAGCCTTCAAACTAGCCAAAAATACCATCAGGCCTTCTGCTTTTGTGCGCGACAGGTTCCCACCTATTCAACAGGTTTACGACTGGTTAATCCGCCCCGCAGAAGCCGATTTGACTGCCAGCGGGATTAAAACGCTGGTATTTGTGCTCGATGGTTACTTGCGAAATCTGCCGATCGCAGTGCTGCACGATGGCGAAAAGTTTTTGGTAGAAAAATACAGTATTGCTTTGGCGCCGGGACTGCAATTGCTGGCACCGAAACCGCTCAGCCAAGTAAAGTTAAAAGTGCTAACTGGTGGCTTGTCGGAATCGCGTCAAGGCTTCTCGGCTTTGCCGGGGGTGAAAGAGGAACTCGAACAAATTTCAGCCCAGATGCCGGCGAGTGCGCTGCTGAATCAAGATTTTGTCAGCACGCAGTTGCACGATCGCATTAAAGCTTTGTCTTACCCGATCGTCCATTTAGCAACTCACGGTCAGTTTAGCTCGAATGCGGCGGATACTTTTATTGTGACTTGGGATCAAAAAGTAAATGTTAAGGAGTTCGATCGACTTTTGCGATCGCGCACTGGGGAGAAACAACAGCCGATCGAGCTTTTGGTGTTGAGTGCTTGCGAAACTGCTTCCGGCGATAACCGGGCCGCATTGGGTTTAGCTGGCGCCGCAATTCGATCGGGTGCTCGCAGCACAGTCGCCACCCTTTGGCAAGTAAACGACGAATCTACCGCTATTTTTATGACTGAGTTTTACCGCCAGCTTGGTGGTTCTAAAGCCAGCAAAGCTGAAGCCCTCCGCAACGCTCAATTAACCCTGCTGCAAAACGAAGAGTATCAAAATCCTTATTTCTGGGCGCCTTTCGTGCTAGTAGGGAATTGGCAATAAGTTGACAGTTGGCTGTTGACTGTTGACTGTTGACTCCGAAAGCAGTTTGTAGGGGCGGTGCCCCCTGGCCCGCCCTCTTAGTTGGGTGGTTTTATTGTCGGGAAAAGAAATCTGAAACTACCAAAATTATTGATCGAAGATTGGCTCGTGCTTGGGCCAAGGTACGTAGTTGCGCTTCAGCGCTCTTTCCTAGATCTCAGCAAAGAGTGCTCCCATCCCAACAACATACC
>NZ_JAEQDE010000088.1:0-8029 GCF_020737865.1 Microcoleus sp. PH2017_35_SFW_U_B | reverse complement strand
GCTTCAGCGCTCTTTCCTAGATCTCAGCAAAGAGTGCTCCCATCCCAACAACATACCAAAATTATCGATCGAAGATTGGCTCGTGCTTGGGCCAAGGTATGTAGTTGCGCTTCAGCGCTCTTTCATAAGATCTAAGCAAAGAGGGCTCGCATCCCAACAACGTACCTAATTTGTGTAATGACTGCTGATTTTTGGGACGGGTTCTGGGGATCTTCCCAGCTATTTTTGCAATCTTGTCTAGGCTTGTTGCAACCAGACACTCAATCAGCAACGGGGTTTCTCGGGCTTGGGCGCAAATCTTGGAAAAATGCCGGTGCCCTATTGGTGTTGGTTTATTGTAAAAAATTGTAAACTGTAACGAGTGCTTTCTGCATCTAATATTTTTTCGAGGAGTCCCATGAAGCAACTTTTGATAGCTGAGCGCTTTTGCCTGATTGCCCACGTCTTGTCAATGGCCTTTGGATTGGCAGGGTTGCTGCTGATTTTACCCCATCCCGAATTCGTGATGAATTTATCGCCCGCCGGACAAACTTTGTTCCAATGGGGGATGGCTGGGGGTGGAGTAGTTTATATCATTTTTGGCGCAGCAGCGGTTGCTCTCTATGCCTATCGGACGTTGGGGCTGGGTGCAACTCTGACATTTTTGCTGCCTTCTGTGTTTTTATCTTTGAGTAGCGAGTTGTTGGGAACGAGTACGGGTTTTCCCTTCGGCCATTACCACTATTTAAGCGGGTTGGGCTACAAAATTGCAGGGCTGGTGCCGTTTACAATTCCCATGTCGTGGTTTTATCTAGGACTGGTTTCATATATAATTGCTCGCGCTGGGCTGGCTGGTGGTAAAGGCGAATTGAATTGGGTGCGCCAAATAGGCGCGATCGCCCTTGGCGCTCTATTATTGACAGCTTGGGATTTTGTACTAGATCCGGCGATGAGTCAAACTTCTGTACCTTTTTGGGAGTTTGAGGAACTTGGCGCTTTCTTTGGGATGCCTTACCGCAATTTGGCGGGCTGGATGGGTACCGGGGCGCTGTTTATGTCTGTAGCAGCTTTCTTTTGGAGAAAAACTTCGATAAAATTAGAGCGATCGGAATTGAGTTTGCCTTTAATTGTTTATTTGGTAAACTTTGCTTTCGGAGCGATTATCACTGTCACTTCCTTGGATTCTCGGTTCTGGTTCCCGACATCGCTAGCTGTGCTTCTGGGTGTAGTTCCGGCGATCGTATTAAGCTCGATCGCTAAACCCGCAGCAGATGACATAACAGAAGCAATTCCGTCTTTGGAATCTGCTCTCAAAGCTGAAATTCCATCTCAGCGCGTAGGCGCTTTGCGGAAGTAAGCGGCTGATGAGGAATCATATCGTTTCCGGTCGATTGACTGCAATAATATTCGTTCGTAGTGCGGACTTTAGTCCGCACTCAGGCTGCGGACTTAAGTCCGCACTACGAACCGTTTTTGTTATGGTAATTGAGCGGACACGAGCTCACTGCTGATTTGGCAAAAATTCACAGGAAATTTTGAGCTAATTTAAAAACCCGGTTTTAACAAGAAACCGGGTTTTTCAGCAATTATATTTTCATGCCAAATTCCTGTAATATGTTTGAGGTCATATCGTGTCCGAGCGTCGATTAACCGCAATAATATTCGTTCGTAGTGCGGACTTTAGTCCGCACTCAGGCTGCGGACTTAAGTCCGCACTACGAACCGTTAATATGTTTGAGGTCATAGCGTGTCCGATCGTCGATTAACCGCAATAATATTCGTTCGTAGTGCGGACTTTAGTCCGCTCCGATCTTGCGGACTAAAGTCCGCACTACGAACCGTTTTTGTTGTGGTAAGCGACAGGACATGATATCAAAAGTTGATTAAATTTTTCAAATTGACACCAGCCGTAATTCCAAATTATTCAATTGAAAATCTAAAATCTAAAATCTAAAATCCTATGATCGATCCTAACCACCTTACAATCATCATCCCTGCCGCACTTTTGCTGTTGCAATTACCCGCTACCGCCCTTTTAATGTCGCGGTTAATTAAAGGCCCCTCGCGCATCCCGCCCCTGGAACCAGATTCCCCGACGCTGGACTTGTTGGGTGCTTGTACTGCGGTGGTGCCGACTTTGAACGAAGCAGAAAGAATTGCACCTTGTTTGGAAGGATTGAGTCACCAAAGTTACGAGCTCCGAGAGGTGGTAGTTGTTGACAGCTATTCGGTAGATGGAACAGGGGATTTAGTCAAAGCTGCCGCCGAAAAAGACCCCCGGTTTCGCTTAATTAACGACGATCCGTTACCGCCTGGTTGGGTGGGGCGTCCGTGGGCGCTGAATTGGGGTTTTTTGGCAACTTCCGAGAAGTGCGAGTGGATTTTGGGGATAGATGCGGATACTCAGCCGCATCCGGGTTTGATCGCAAGTTTGCTCAAAACTGCTGCTGCTGGAAATTACGATTTGATTTCGCTGTCGCCGCAGTTCATCCTCAAGTATCCGGGCGAGTTGTGGCTGCAACCTGCGCTGTTAATGACTTTGGTGTATCGCTTCGGCCCCACGGGAACCGGCGGGGATGTGCCGGAACGGGTGATGGCAAACGGTCAGTGTTTCCTCTGCAAGCGCGAGGTTTTGGTGGCTTTAGGGGGCTATGAAGTCGCAAAAGGTTCTTTTTGCGATGATGTGACTCTGGCTCGCTATGCTGCGGCTCAGGGCTTTAAGGTGGGCTTTTTGGATGGGGCGAAAGTCTTGAAGGTGCGGATGTATGAGGGGGCGATCGAGACTTGGAATGAATGGGGGCGATCGCTCGATCTCAAAGATGCTGCTTCTAGCGGTCAAATTTGGGGCGATTTGTGGCTGTTGTTGGCGGTTCAAGGTTTGCCGGTGCCGATCGTCCTTTGGTATTTGCTATCGGGTTCCCTACCTGCGATCGCTGTATCTGGGCAGTTTGGGCTGTGGGGATTGAATGTATTTTTGGTTGCAGTGCGATCGGCTTTGTGTTTTGCGATCGCTCCGAGTTACGATCGCACCCAAGCTTCTGGTAAATGGCTATTTTGGCTGTCACCTTTAGCCGATCCGTTAGCGTTTGTGCGGATTCTAATTTCTGCGTTTAATCAGCCGACTCAGTGGCGCGGCCGCAAGTATAGTTAACTTATGACAGGCGGATCGCGATTGGAATGGGCGATCGAATTTACATTTGTGCGATCGGCTGATTTGATATTACACTCGCGACTCAGTTTCAATTATAATAGTATGTATCGATATGCTGCCAATCTGGCGATCGAAAAGTATTTGTTCTAGACTGAGGGTCGGAGCTATGATCGACTGTCTCAATTTGGCTCGCTACTTCATTATCAGAGCTTATGAAGATGGTATAGAAGCTGACATGACTAATATGAAGATTCAGAAGCTTTTATACTACGCACAGAGCTTGCATTTGGCACTCTATGATGAGGCCTTCTTTGGAGAAGAAATCCAAGCATGGCGCTACGGCCCTGTTTGTCCTCCTGCTTATAGGTTTTACAGTGAGTTTGAAGCTAGCCAGCTACCTATTCCTAACAAAGAATCCTTATTGCAGCTTACCTCTGATAAGCAAGAGCTTTTAGAAGAAATTTGGGGATATTTCGGTGGTTATCATGCTTATGGATTAAGCAATATGACTCACGGTGAATTTCCTTGGAAAAAAGCTCGTAAAGGTCTACTTCCTGAAGCAAGTTCAACGGAGCCAATTCTTCTCGAAGACATGAAAGCATTAGGTTATCAGAAGCTCGATTTGATAGAGCGCAAGCACCCCGCATACGAACTAGCAATGTCTGAAGTTTTGAAGGATACCTTTGATTCCGAATCATCAAATCGTATTGAAAAAGGAGAAGTCCATGAGTGGCTCAACTCCCTTCTCGATTGAAGCTTCCGACAATTTCAACCGTTCCTTTAAAAAACTTGCAAAAATTCACGGAGCTAGCTTTGTTGAAATAATTTCAAAAGTTTTGGAAGAATTAATTGATTACCAATATCCAAACAATTCCCGTAATGAGCCTTTACCGGGAAAAATTAAGTTGCCAGAAGAATGGACATTTCACAAGATAGATTTTAGGATTGCTAAAGGAGCTTCGGGACAGATTAGACTAATGTACTTAGTTAACGCAACTACTTGTATTATTAAACTCGTTTGGATTTACAGTCACGAGCAGTTTTCAAAACGTCCTGCTGATGCGGATTTAAAGAGTGTACTTAGAGAAATTTTAGAATTTTAAATCAACAAACTGAACAAGACTTCGGAGAGTTTAATTGCCGCTCCAAAGATAGCTTTAAACCCGGTTTCTACGAGTTTTGCGTTGACGATAAATCTACAAAGAAACCGGGTTTTTGAGGTCAGGAATGCCCACCGATTGCGATCGGGGCGCACTGCATTCTCCCTTTTTCAAGCCTTCAGCAAAGCTTTAGATGCCGATTCCCCAGCGATTCGGAGTTGCCTCCTCAATTGCAGATTCAGCAGCACCAACACAGTCCACTGGCAGAGTATCGAGACACAAATGTCATATATTGACTGGTCTCTCAAGGCAGATGAAGATCCAAAGATGGGAAATACTGAGGGAAAGCACAGACAAAATAATTGGTGGTAAAAGGATAGCCCCTCCGACTGTACAAGTCGCCCAAACTGCTTGATTTCGGATTTTTGCGAACATGAATAGCTGAGTGAGGCCGGCGTAAATCAGGATAAGATTGATAAACGCAATCATCGCAGGAAAAGCGGTGTGATTCACCAGCAGCCAAGGTGTTAAAATCACTGTCGAACTGAGGAGATTGATTGCTATTGCAATTGGTGCTGGACTTTTTTCGCTCCAAATTAAATCGAGTATTGGGTATTTGCGCCACAACTTCTGACTACTCGGAACGATTTGTTTCCGATACCTCGCCCAATCATACAAAGCTTGTCTTTCCGAGGTTAAAGCCGCAATCAAAGCTAAAAAAACCATCAAATTTGGGATCGACAAACAGACGATTTCATCAAGGGAGTATTTATTTGATTGGAGTGCAAATCCTAAAATTATTGACTGATAGGAAATCACCAGCAAATAACTTTGTCGCTTGCTCAAAACAGTGGCGGTGGGGTTGGGAAAGCGACGCTGCCATCCCTGGTATATCCAATAGGTTGCCACTGCACAAATCAATAAAGATAAGGCGGTAGAAGACACAAGATTTTTGCCAATCTGCAAATGGAACCATTCCAGACTATCGAACTCTTCAGTTAACCAGTTAAGGTTAGAATGGGATGACTCATTAACTTGATAAGCTACCTGTTTCAAGACAGCAGCCGGAGAGAAAAATGCTAACAAGTCCGCAGCATTGCCGACTGATGGTGCCTTAAAAGCTGTGCTAATAAAACCCAAAACCGCAGCACTAGCCAGCCAAGGCTGAAACCCTCCCAACCAACTGGTTGTTAAACCAAATAGCATTGCACC
Source organism: Microcoleus sp. PH2017_35_SFW_U_B (assembly GCF_020737865.1). NCBI lineage: Bacteria > Bacillati > Cyanobacteriota > Cyanophyceae > Oscillatoriales > Microcoleaceae > Microcoleus > Microcoleus sp. PH2017_35_SFW_U_B. The sequence goes on along the minus strand of NZ_JAEQDE010000088.1, from coordinate 2,587 downwards.
GCTGTAAAATAAAGCACAGCTAGCTACCATTGCTATGTCGAAACATAAAATATGATGCAGAGGTATTTGAGCTGCTAATCCGCTGTACAGGTGCAGCGGTACAGCAAGAATTGCTGCCAGATACAGTAAAATTGGGACGCCGAGAATTTTACCCAGAAAAATTGTGTTGGCAGATTGGGGGCTGAGGCGAATAAAGTTAAGTGTGCCTCGGCGTTCCTCTTTGTCTAAGTCGCTCACCAGCATATAAGTGCCGGCTACTAAAAGTGCGATCGCACTAAATATGCTCAGGTAAACGAATATTTCTAGCCACCAAGAGGGCCAGTTAATGATGAAATTTCCTGCCGCATCTTGGATACACTTGATTGAATCACCTTTGGTATTGCCATCAAATCCAGTGCAGAATCTGTGATGAATGGGGTACTTGTAATCGCTGGGAAGAGGCGCAACGGGTATCTGGCTCCTCGACGACAAAAACAGCACCAGTTGACTGCTGAGGGAAAGGACGCTGGCGATCGCAATATTGCCCATTTTCAGCCGGCCTTTAAGTTCTCGAAATAACTGGGAATTCCAGTTACCGATTGTGTCTAGCAAGTTGAGAGTCATAGATAATTGTTTTGAGTTGTGAGTGAACAATTGGAAATCGGGTGATTTATTTAATAGTCTTGAACTGGGTGCAGCGACCTGTGCAAGGCAAATATGTTTGTAGGGGCGAAGCATGACCGCAGTCAATATGGGATTATAACTAATAACTTATATGCGGTCATGCTTCGCCCTCTTCAAAACCCAGATGCACCCATTGAACGCATTTAGACCACAGAAACCGGGTTTTTTTGTGAGTCTCGTGGCTCCGATGAAAGATTTTGGTAAAAACCAGGTTTTTGACCGCCCGTGCGTCCAAGGCTATTTAAGATGCTTGTTTGTGTCCCATTTTCAGAAAGATAGTTTCTAAGTCTTCTTGAGTGCAGTGAAATTCTGTGAGGGGAATATTGGCATTGACGAGCGATCGCAATAAATTCGCTGCATCTTCCCGGCTTCCTGAAAAATGAACGCACACCTGCTGAGTTTCCGGCACTATTTCCCAACTTTCAACCCAAGGAAAGTTCTTGAGTTCGGATGTCAACCCTTCTAAATTGCCCAAAGTTGACAGGAAAATTTGCTGTTTCCCGAGGCGTTTGTAAAGTTCTTGTAAAGGGGCGCTTTCCACAAGATAGCCCAATTCCATAATCCCTACCCAGGTGCAAAGTTCGGCTAAATCGCTGAGAACGTGGGATGATATGACTACGGTCATGCCGGCTTGTTGCAAGGATTTGATGATTTCGCGAAATTGCGATCGCGCGATCGGATCTAAACCCGAAACTGGTTCGTCTAACAGCAACAACAGCGGTTCGTGAATAATCGTGCGCCCCAAACTCAGGCGCTGCTTCATTCCCCGCGACAGAGTGGAAATTAAGCTGTTGCGCTTGTTGGTTAATTGCACGAGTTCTAAAACTGCATAGATGCGCTCTCTGCGCCGGGGTTGTCGCAGGTTGTAGAGTCTGGCAAAGTAATCTAAATAATCGCAAACAGTCAAATCGTCGTAAAGCGGAAAATCGTCGGGAAGAAAACCGATGCGCTGTTTGAGAGTGGGATTAGATCGATCGCGCAACAAGCGTTTGCCGTTGATGTAAATCTCCCCTGTAGTAGGTTCTTCAGCGGAGGCCAACATTCGCAGCAAGGTAGTTTTGCCCGCACCGTTGGGGCCGATGAGGCCACAGATTTCCCCGGCGCCGACTTGCAAGTCGATGTCATTGACGGCAATATGGCGATCGAATTGTTTGGTAAGTCCGCGAGTGTCTATTGCTAATTCTTTTGCCATAGTTAAAAGGCGAGTGAAATTGGCTGCGGTTTGTCTCTAGAAAAGGAAGTTTAAGCTTGTATCTAGCTTAGCCTTTTGATACAGCAGTTGTCAGCGGTATTGCGGAAAATTAACTGTTAAATTTTAAAAAGATTACGATTTATGTTTAAAAATAAGCTCGCTCAGTATTTAAACTAAATCTCAAAAATAATCCAACTTTTGTGGCCTGGGGACGCGAGTCAGTCCAAAATGTAAAAACTAAAACAGCTTATTATTATACCAGCCAAAGATTGCTAACGCGATTCCATAATTTAGGTTGGTTAGCGAAATCACAGACAGTAATTTTAGACGATCTATAGACTTGTAAGTAAGGTGCGTCAGACTTAGGCTGCGTGCGAAATAATTAGATTGTGGGCTTGACGCACCCTACAATATATGTGTTCGTTGTGTAAGTCATCAACTACAAAACTGCCATAACAATTAAGGCTAACAAGCAGCTTAACTGCATCCCTAAGCTTAATACCCTAAACATGGGATTGAGACCGGCGATGTGAATCATTGAATGCAGCAGCCGAAATACAATGTAGGCAACAATCAGCGAATCTACGGCTATTCCAGAGACGCCCCTAACTGTTAGCAGAAAAACAACTCCCAAATAGCTGGTAAAAGTATAGTCATCTATTACATGACATGGGAGGCTTCAAGTCCCTCCCCTTTCGCTTTCACTTCGAGCGGATTAACCCGCCTCGGCTG
>NZ_JAEQDE010000087.1:0-49244 GCF_020737865.1 Microcoleus sp. PH2017_35_SFW_U_B | reverse complement strand
TTGTCTTGTGGAACAGGCATCTTGCCTGTTGCTGAGCACGGGCTAGAAGCCCGTTCCACAATAGATGAATTGTCTTGTGGAACAGGCATCTTGCCTGTTCTTGAAAATGGTGCAATCGGTAAGTTCGATCGCACTTTAACAACCAACACCATCGAGGGAGAAATCGATTGGATTGATGCGTTTCAGCAGCTAGAAACCCTCGGTATCAAACGTTTGGCAATTTTGGGAGGCGGAAAACTCGTCGCGTCTGTGCTCGCTGCGGGCTTGATAGACGAGCTCTGGCTGACGGTATGCCCGCTAATTTTGGGTGGCGTGGATGCACCGACACCTGTGGAGGGAAAGGGTTTTTTAGCCGATTTAGCGCCGAAATTAGAGCTTTTGACGGTTAAACAGGTGGGAGGTGAGGTGTTTTTGCATTATAGAGTTGGGGCGGGCTAGAAGCCCACCCCACAACATTTGTGGCACAGGCATCTTGCCTGTGGCGAGTAATTACACAAGCAGGGGAAATTGTATTAAGTTAAATAAAGTTCGATCGCTCTACGTTCAAATCTCCCTATGCTGAAACAGCCGAAACCTCAATATTCTGTAGCCTGGATTAGCAAACTAGCAGACATCCCGCAAGCATCCTGGGATGCCTTGGCGATGCCGCTAAAAACGCCTTTTCTCGAATGGGATTGGCTGAATAATCTCGAAACTTCCGGTAGCGCGACAGGTAAAAACGGTTGGCTACCGCATCACTTGACTGTCTGGCGAGACAAAGAGTTGATTGCTTGTGCGCCGCTTTATGTCAAAAGTCACAGTTACGGCGAATTTGTATTCGATAATCAATGGGCCGATTTAGCTCAACGTTTGGGTATTGAATACTATCCGAAATTGATGGGAATGACGCCGTTTACTCCGGCGGAAGGGTATCGTTTTTTGATTGCGCCGGGGGAAGATGAAGATGAGTTAACTGGAATAATGGTAAGTGCGATCGACCATTTTTGCGATCGGCACAATATCTCCGGTTGCAATTTCCTGTATGTCGATCCTGTCTGGCGCACAAGAATGGAACAACACGGTTTTAGCGCTTGGCTGCACCACAGCTATATTTGGCAAAATCAAAGCTATCAAAATTTTGACAACTATCTAGGCGCATTTAATGCCAACCAGCGCCGCAATATCAAGCGCGAACGCAAGGCTGTGGAAACAGCAGGTTTGTTGGTGAAAACTTTGACTGGTGATGAAATTCCCCAGGCGATGTTTGGGCAAATGTATGCTTTTTATGAGAATACTTGCGACAAGTTTGGCTGGTGGGGAAGCAAGTATTTGACGAAGCGATTTTTTGAACAGTTGCACGACAATTATCGCGATCGCGTTTTATTTGTCGCCGCCTATGATAAGGAAGACGAGAGACAGCCGATGGGAATGTCTTTTTGTCTGTATAAGGGCGATCGAATGTACGGGCGCTATTGGGGCAGTTTGCAGGAAATTGACTGCCTACACTTCGATGCTTGTTACTATACACCGATCGAATGGGCGATCGATCGGGGTATCCAAACCTTCGATCCGGGTGCGGGCGGGCGGCACAAAAAACGGCGCGGCTTTCCAGCTACGCCAAATTATAGTTTGCACCGATTTTATAACAACCGTCTGGCGCAAATTCTTAAGTCTTATATCGGTCAAATTAATGAAAGAGAACAGGAAGAAATTGATGCAGTTAATGAGGATTTACCTTTTACTAAGTTACCTCCTTTGTCACTAGCTGATTGAAAGATACGGCAGAAATTAGGTAGAAATTAGGACACGGCAAAAATCAGGACACGGCAGTGCCGTTTCCCTACAATCAATCGGGCGATGATTACAGATGTCATTGAGTTTGATGGATTATTTTGGGGTAGGGAAACGGCATCGCCGTCTCCTCTTCTGCCGTGCGATTGATGGTTATATTCGATCGCACTGAGGGCAACTTTATCATCCAATTCGGTTGATTTTACCATTACCTGAAATCAGGATACGGCAGTGCCGTTTCCCTACAATTAATCGGGCGATGGTTACATCTGTTATGGAATATTAATGATTATTTCAAGGTAGGGAAACGGCAATGCCGTCTCCTCTTTTGCCGTCAACCGTCAACCGTCAACCAGTCAACTTAATTCAAAATTACCTTGCCATCTTCCTGAATTTCCATCGATTTTGTATCAACGCCCAAGTCTGTTGTTGCGCCAAAGCTGACTTGCAACATTCCCGGCGTAGCGGTTGCTTGCGGGCGCACCAACAGCAATCCGCCGTCTGGGCGCTGGTAAGTGAAGGTGATTGGTACTTTGATGTTTTTCAGTAAAATTTCCGATTGTTCGCCCAGAGTGCGCGGTGGAGTAACACCAATGACTTGATAATTGATGACGGCATTGGTGGTATTCACGAGTTTAATTACTACCATGCCCTCCATCGGCGTAACTCGCGCACTTGGCATCGGGAATCGGGCGGGGGCATCTTGGGGTGTGGCGGGCATCCCGCTGGGCTTGGGACTCGCAGCGGGGCTGGGACTCGCAGCGGGACTCGGTTCGCTGACAGGCTTTCCAGGTGCGGGAGTGGCTGCGGGTTGGGATACGGGTTTTCCTGGTTGGGGCGGGGGGCCGCCGGCTTGTCCAAGTGTTGCGAGACTGACGAGTAAACCGCCGCAGGTGGCTGCTAGCAAGCTGATTTTTTTGAACGGTAGATTGTGGCGAAACATAAATAACTCCTCACGAGTTCGATCGAGATTTCCAACAAAGTTTATGTTAATCTATGCCCGAATTGAATTTTAATAGCTGGGTTTGGGCGCAAGGTAGAAAGAATCAGGGTTTGAGGGATAGATTTTTTGGATCAACCGCAGAGGGCGCAGAGGGCACAGAGGAAGAGAGGTTTAGAGGCGGATTTCTGCTGATTTGTGGGCGGGGATGGTGACGGTAACAGCGGTTCCCCGATCGACTTGGCTGTCAATCCGGATTTGGCCGCGGTGGTTTTCGACAATGGCTTTGGCTATGGCTAATCCTAAACCAGAACCGGCGGCGCTGCGGTGGGTGCGGGCGGGATCGGCGCGGTAAAATCGATCGAACAAATGCGGTAGCGCTTCCGGGGCAATCCCCATGCCGGTGTCTGTGACTTTGATTTGCAGTGCAGAATTGATCGCCGACGAATTTCTTTTGTTTTTAGCTGCCAACTGCAATTCTACTTCAATTTCCCCACCCGATGGCGTGTACTGCACGGCGTTGCTGACAAGATTGGTAAACAGTCGCGCTAGTTGATCCCAGTCGCCTAAAACTGTAAAGTTATTTTCAGTGTCGGGCGAATCGATTATTTCCAAACAGAGAGAGATTTTTTGGGTAAGGGCGATCGCCATTTGTTCTTCAATTACCTCCATCAACAAAGCATCGAGAGGAACATCAACCCACTGCTGCTGCACGATTCCGCTGTCTTGTCTGGCCAAAAATAGCAAATCGTCAACCAACCGCCCCAAACGGCGCGTCAGGCGTTCGATAACCTGTAGCTGTTGGTGTTGCTGCGGTTCGATGTCCGGTTCTGCCAAGGCTACTTGGACATTTGTTTGAATAGTGGCGATCGGATTTCTGAGTTCGTGGGAAGCATCGGCAGTAAACTGTTTAAGACGACTGTAAGATTCTCTCACAGGTGCGATCGCCAATCCCGACAGCAACCAGCCAATAGCCGCCACACAAATTAAAGTTAAACTCGCGCCCAAAATCAAATCAAAAATTAATTGTCGGATCGGTTTTGTCACTTCAAACCAAGGATGGCTGACTCGCAAATATCCCAAAACTTGGCGGCCGATTTCCACACGCTGCGTAACTTGTCTGAGAGAATAGTTTTGATCCGGCTGCAACTTATTATTAATTATCCAAACCGTTTCGCCCGTGCGGTTAGCGCGAATCGGAACATTCAGCGGTTCCGACAAAGTAGACCACAGCAACTCGCCCGTAGGACTGAACCATTCTAGATCGATGTGGTCGTCTTCTACTGCGTCGCTGCTATCTCGAAAACTCGTTTGAATATTAACTTGCAACTTAGTTTTAGCACCCTTACTCGGGGAAGTTACCGGTTCGATCGCGAGAGTTCGCTCTACTATTTCTACAACGTGATTGAGAGTGTCGTCAATGCGATCGATCAAAGTATTGCGAACGTAGAAATAGAAACCAGTGGCGAATACAAGTAACAATACAGCAGTAACGGCAGTATACCAAATAGCAAGGCGGCGGCGAGTAGTTTGAAACATGGGAAATTTGGTAATTGGTAATTGGTAATTGGGAATTGGGAATTGGTAATTGGGAATTGGGAATTGGGAATTGGTAATTGGGAATTGGGAATTGGGAATTAGTAATTGGGAATTGGTAAATTACCCGCACTCAAAACGGTTCGTAGTCAGGACTTTAGTCCTCGGAAAAATGCGGACTAAAGTCCTCACTACGAACCAATTTTCATTGTTGATACTTCAGATAGATGTGGAGGTAGCTGTCTCTCTGGTAGCGTACAGGCTAAACTTTTTAGGTAAACGCCTGTGAGTAGATTTTTATTCCGATTCGCGATCGGCTTATTAATGGCATTTTTTGGGGCTATCACCTATTTTACCAGCAGCGTACAAAATCCCGTCACTGGAGAGAAACAGCGGGTGCAGCTTTCTCCCCGCCAAGAGGTAGTTTTGGGATTGGAGGCGCGAGACAAAATGGCGGCTCAATACGGCGGGCTTTATCCGGGCCAGAGTATTCAACAATATGTCGATCGAGTAGGAGAACGAGTTGTCAACGGTTCAGAGGCGAAAAAAGCCGGTTATCCGTTTGAATTCCACCTGCTGCGAGACTCCAAAACTGTCAATGCTTTTGCTCTCCCCGGGGGACAAGTTTTCATTACCGCCGGACTGATGCGGCTGCTGAATTCAGAGGCTCAGTTGGCGGCTGTACTGGGGCACGAAAGCGGTCACGTTGTGGGGCGACACGCTGCGGAACACCTTGCAAAACAGCAGTTGGGCAGGTCTTTGGTAACGGCGGTTGGGGTGGCGACTACTGACGATCGCGGTGGCGGACAACAAGCAGCATTAATTGCTCAAGCTGTCAATCAAGTTGTCGGTTTGCGGTACGGTAGAGCAGATGAACTTGAGAGCGATCGGCTCGGTTTTCAGTTTATGACAGAAGCGGGTTACGATCCTAGAGGTATTGTTGAGGTGATGCAAATTCTCGGTTCTGCTAGGAATGGCGAAGCGCCGCCGGAGTTTTTGAGCTCTCACCCGAATCCTGAGAATCGAGTTGAAAAGTTGCAAGCTTTAATCGCGCAAAGTTTCCCTAACGGCGTTCCAGCTAATTTAGTTTCTGGACGCGAAGAGTTTGCTAAGAATGTCTCGGGCGGTTAGCCAGAATTCTAATATATCGAACCGCGAAGACACGTTCGGCGAAGCCGTTCCCGTAGGGTAGGGCGCGAAGCAAGAAAAGAGCGAGAGAATCTTAAAGGGATTCTGAAGTAAAAACCATTCATTAACTATCAACCAATAATTTATAACTATAACTTTCTGCTCTTCCTTCGTGTTCTTCGCGTCTTCGCGGTTCGTTTTTCATGCCCAATCAGTGCAGCCCGGTTAACCGACTAATCAAGTGAGGAAATCCGCTTAGCACTCCGCGCACTTTTGATGGCAAAATATATGAATAAAACAAAATTAACTAAAAGGATGACACTTATCAATGGCAATTAAAGACCAGCCCCAACCCCCTCGTTTTCGCCAAATCAGCAATATCGTGTTATTGCTATCAAGTCTGTTTTTACTGGCAAACATCTTTTTGCCCAATTTGTTAGGGCCACAAATTCCCCAAGTGCCTTACAGTTTGTTCGTCCATCAAGTCCAAGAACAAGATGTAGTCAGAGCTTCGGTAGGTCAAAATGAAATTCGTTACCAACTCAAAGGCGAAGGCGACAAACCAGGACAAGTTTTGTCAACTACGCCAATTTTTGACCTGGAACTGCCTAAACTTTTGCAAGAAAAAGGCGTTGAATTTGCGGCAACTCCGCCTTCTAAAAATGGCTGGATCGGCAGTGTTTTAAGCTGGGTCGTTCCGCCACTGATTTTTGTAGCAATATTTCAATTTTTCATGAACCGGGGCGGTGGTGGGCCACAGGGTGCGCTGTCGATCGGCAAAAGCAAGGCTAAGGTCTACGTAGAAGGCGAATCTGCGAAAATTACTTTTGCTGATGTCGCTGGAGTAGAGGAAGCTAAAACTGAATTAGTCGAAGTTGTTGAGTTCCTGAAAACTCCCGACAGATTCACGGCAATTGGCGCGCGAATTCCGAAGGGCGTGCTGTTAGTCGGGCCGCCGGGAACTGGCAAAACGCTGTTAGCAAAAGCAGTGGCTGGTGAAGCTGGCGTGCCTTTTTTCAGCATCTCCGGTTCGGAGTTTGTGGAACTGTTTGTAGGCGTCGGTTCTGCAAGAGTCCGAGATTTATTCGAGCAGGCTAAGAAACAGGCTCCTTGTATTATTTTCATTGATGAATTGGATGCGATCGGCAAATCTCGCAGCACTAACGCGGCGTTTGGCGGGAATGACGAACGCGAACAAACTCTCAATCAACTATTAACTGAAATGGATGGTTTTGCAGCGGGCAATACTACGGTAATTGTACTCGCTGCAACGAACCGCCCGGAAAGTTTGGATGCTGCTTTGTTGCGCCCCGGCCGTTTCGATCGCCAAGTTTTAGTCGATCGCCCGGACTTATCCGGCCGCGAAGCAATTTTGAACATTCACTCTCAAAAAGTGAAGTTGGGCCCGGATATTGACTTGAAGGCAGTCGCCACTCGTACCCCCGGTTTTTCGGGCGCAGACTTGGCAAATTTGGTCAATGAAGCTGCCTTGCTAGCTGCTCGTAACAAGCGCCTCACTGTCGCGCAGGAAGACTTCTATGAGGCGTTTGAGCGCGTTGTAGCTGGCTTGGAAAAGAAAAGCCGGGTGCTCAACGAAAAAGAGAAAAAGATTGTGGCTTACCACGAAGTCGGGCACGCGATGGTGGGTGCTCTGATGACTGGCGGTGGCGAAGTGGCGAAAATCTCGATCGTCCCGCGCGGTATGGCTGCATTGGGTTACACGTTGCAATTACCGACTGAAGACCGTTTCTTGTTGGATGAGTCGGAGTTGCGCGGGCAAATTGCTACACTGCTTGGCGGGCGATCGGCTGAGGAAGTCGTGTTTGGTAGCATCACTACTGGCGCTTCAAACGACTTGCAAAGGGCGACTGATTTAGCGGAACGGATGGTAACAACTTACGGTATGAGTAAGGTTTTGGGGCCTCTGGCTTACGATCGCGCTCAACAATCATTCCTAGGCGATGGCATGGGAAATGCCCGCCGTGCGGTGAGTGCTCAGACTGCTGAGGCGATCGATCAAGAAGTCAAAGAAATTGTCGAAACTGCACATCAGCAAGCTTTGGATATTCTGAAAACTAATCGGGAATTGTTGGAAACAATCACGCAGCAACTGTTGGAAACTGAAGTGGTGGAAGGTGAGGCTTTGCACAAATTACTCGCTGAAGTGAAGTCTTTAGATAAGGCTGCGGCTTGAGTTTAAAAGGGTTTCCATGGGGGCCCAGAAACCGGGTTTTTACGAGAATACTCGCTATAGGCGACAGATTCGGAAAAAACCCGGTTTCTTTGTCGGAGTGGAAGCCCAGAAACCAGGTTTTTACAAATATACTCCGCTGTAGGCGATAGATTCGGAAAAAACCCGGTTTCTTTATTGGCAGTGCGTAAGTCCTGTTTAGAGATAATTGAGTTTCAAATTGCCTCAGGATTTATCCCCATTTCTCGCAGTTTTTCAGAAAGGCGATCGGCTTTTTGCTGTGCTTGTTCCATTTGTCTCGACAACTCCACATAAGATAAAAACTTCAGTCCGTCGGGACGATAAATTTCCAAGTCTCCCGATGCAGTTTCAAAACGGATTTGCAAACGCGGACTTACCCAACCTTCCATTGATTCAATATAGTTTAGTTCTCCGTCACTTCGCAGCCAACCCATTAACTCATTATCCTCTGGATCGTAGACATAATATTCTTCGACTCCATAATTCTCGTAGAACTTAAACAGCTTAAACATTGCTGTCATGCGGTTTCCCGGGGAGATGATTTCAAACACAACTTGCGGCGCAATATTATCTTCCAGCCACTGTTGGTAGGAACCCCGATCGCCTTTGGGTCTGCCAAAAGCTACCATAATATCAGGTGCTTGGCGAGTTTTGTTATCTCCTTCGACGGGATACCAGAGCAAATCACCTGCTACAAAGACATTTTCGTTGTCTTTGAATAAAGCATCTATTCCGCCTTGAATTTTTACGATTAATTGGAACTGTTTGGTATTGTCAGACATGGGTTTTCCGTCGCTGTCTGGGTAGATGATTTCTGGCAAAGTTTGAGTAGGAATTGTTGCGGTCATGGGATAACTCCATTGCTAGCAGCATCAATTTATATTTTATATCTATTTTATACGACTTACGCATTGGGCCTAGAAACCGGGTTTTTATTGATATTGGTGCAACATCTCAGTTACAACCCTTTGATATATTGCTTCAGTACAAGTGACAAAGTGTAAAGACTTCCTTCTTTTTCGATCAAGCAGCGCCGCGATAAAGATTGGAGCGCGTTGAGTAAATCTGATGATGATATTTGTCCTTTTTCTAGCAATTTTACTAGGTTGACTGGCTGGTTTTCTGTCGCCAACAATGACATAACTTGTTTTTCTAGTTCGGAAGTGCGATCGTACTGCTGCTGTAAAACATCTTTCAAATCTTCCGGCAACAATATGGTATCATCTAGTAATAATTCTGTCGCGCCGATTCCCAACCCTTCAATCATATTCGCCACGCTTTTTAACCATAGGGGATTACCTTGGTAGCGGTGAATGAGTTCTGAGTAGTTGTCGATTTCTTCTAACCCATAATCTCTCAGGATTTCGCGTCCGGCTGCGATATCTAAACCAGCGAGTTGTAAGGTACGAATGGGAGTATTTGGGTTTTTCACTTGAGTCACTTCTCTCGGTTGTTCCCAACCGATTAGCAGAAAACAACTTTGATGGGATAATTTTTCTATCTGTTTGAATAAAGAGCGATATTCTTCGTATTTTGGTTTATACTTTCCTGCCAATTCGCCACTACAGAAAAGGTTGTGAACGTCATCCAAGACTACTAAACAGCGATGGTTTTGTAAATACTTAATTAGTGGTAAGCGTTTTTGGTTGGTTGGGGATGAATCAGGGTTTTCTGACTGGGAAAAAAGCTGTGTTAGGTTTGATTGAAATTTATCTATGGTGGAGAATTCGTCTAGTGTGTACCAAACTGCGTACTCAAACTCGTTTTTGATTTGTTGTACGAGTTTTACTGCTAGGGATGTTTTGCCGATGCCGCTGATGCCGGTGAGGGTGATGAGGCGGCAGTTTTGTTGTAGAATCCAGGTTGTGAGGGTGTTAAGAGAGGGGGTGCGATCGAAGAAATTACCCAACTCCGGCATTTCGCTTAAATCTTGATGCGAAGTTTTAGTTTGTTTTGAGTTAGCTGTTTCCTGATTTGGTGGGTGTGAGTTTGGGATATTTTGTGAGTGTCTAGCTTCTCCACACAGGTTAAAGATACCAATTCCTACAACATCCTTTGCAAAGTTTGAAACATTAGAGACTTGGAACCTCTCCATTGCCGATCGAAAATTTGTTTTATTAACATCTTCTCCCAACTCTTCTGAGAGTATCGGCCATAACTTTGAGCCAACATCCCTGACATAACTCTCGTTACAGTGAATCTCCTGGGCAATTTTGGTGTATTTCTCACCTTGGATGGTTCCTCGCAGAATTGCCTCTTGTAAGTTATCGAGGTGCTCACCCGTCTTGGCAAACACCATCTCGTCAGCCATTTGTAACACTTCATTGAGATTCATGCAGTATGGTTGATGTTGTGATTTTCCGTATTATACCTAACATTTTCCAACATTTTCTGGCATTTTCCAACATTTTTATCGTAGCGAGTTTGAATTGCCAACAAAATTGCCAACAAAATTGAGCATTTTTGGGTAGACAAAATTTAGATTAACAAAGATAATATTTATGCGAGTTGCCTCGGCTCGTGATGCTCCAATAGCAAAAAAAATTACCATCAGCGGTTTGCCGATCGCCCGATCCTCATCTTCCCTCGATAACCATTTTAAAAGAATTGAGAATTCTATAACATCTCAGTTCTAACCAAAAATTCAACCATCTTCCTGACAGCAGTTAAAAGAAAAAAAAATCATGATAGATCCTGGAAATCGGATGAGTACAGCCCTGAATGTGGGTTCCCTTGTCGGTGGAGTTTCGTTTGCAGATTCACTCAACCGTGAAACGATGGATAATGTGGATTTTTATCGAGTCACCCTCGATCGCAGTAGCCGCTTGAATGTTAGCTTATTCAAGTCTGCTACTGTAAATTTAAACATTATTCGCGACTTCAATAATAATGATATTGTTGACAGTAATGAAGCGGTTGGACAAATTACGAACTTTGGCGGTCGCGACGAGTCAATTGATGCTGAATTACCCGCAGGAACCTACTTTATTAGTGTAGGATTGTCCGAAAGTACCGCCATAGGCAGTCGTGCTACAGATTATAGTCTGACTCTGACCAATACTCCTGTTGGAACTTTAACCATCGATCCGGGAAATCAGATGAGTCAGGCACTCGACATCGGCGTTCTCAACGGGAGCCGGACGTTTTCTGAGTATGCCGGAAACTCCAGGCTCGATGCTATTGATTTCTATCGTTTCACTCTGGCTCAACCGACTGATGTCAGTCTTACTTTGTCAGGAACTACTAAGAGTATACTTGTTAACTTAATTCAGGATCGCAATAATAACAATGTTGTTGAGAGGAATGAAACGATTGCAAGTCGTGGCACGAGTACACGGAGTATATCTAGTGAGCCTGTTTCCATTAATCAAGCTTTACAACCTGGAACTTACTTCGTAGAAATAAGTGACGGAGTTGGCGATCGTGGAAGTAACTATACTTTAAACTTTTTCACACCTGGAGCCACTGCTGTTCCCTTCGGTCCAAATGGTACTTTCTTCAACCTCTCTAACGATGGCGATACCATCACGATCGATCCCGCTAAAGTCGGTAATCTTTCGGTTCGTGGTTTAGATGGCGATGATGTCATCCAAGGCTCATCATCTAACGATCTGGTGAATGGCAATGCTGGCAGCGATATTCTACTGGGAGCCGATGGTAATGATACACTTTTTGGAGGTCGCGATGCCGATCGCATCGACGGCAACGTTGGCAATGACTTGATTTCTGGAAACTTGGGAAATGACACGCTCTATGGCGGTGCAGGCAACGATCTTGTGCGCGGCGGACAGAATAACGACCTTCTGTTTGGAGGAGAAGGAAATGACCAGTTAGTTGGGGATCTTGGTAAAGATACTCTAACGGGTGACGCTGGAAACGATTTATTTATCCTGCGCGTGAATGCCCCTGGCTCTAGTGTAGCGGATGCCGATATTATTGCTGATTTTACAGCAGGTCAAGACGCGATCGTCTTGACGAACGGACTCGGATTTTCGGGAATTGCCTTAGATACTTCGGGTAGCAATACTGCCATTCGTATCGTTACCACCGGACAAATTTTAGGTATTGTTTCGGGAGTCCAACCTGCGGCTTTAAGTGCGGGTAACTTTACGACTTTACCTGGGGATTTTTAAAATAGGATTGGGCGCATAGCATCAGCCGTCAACTAGAGTTTCTAGCTGACGGCTGAAAACTTTGGGACTTGCATGAAACTTACATATGCCATATTTGCCGATCGCGCATCAAGAGCGATCGCCCTTTGTTGTTTCTGATGATCGATCGCCTAAAATGAAAGATCGATCGCCCTTTATATCAATTCCTAAAAACTTGCACTTTTTCCTCTATCTCCAATCCCCCTTCGCCTAAAGTATCAGTCGAAGAATGACGATCGATAAACTCACATAACAGCTCAAAAAACTTATCGAGTGCTTTACTTTCATCCTCAGAATAAAACAGAATGACGTTAGCCCAAGATTGGCTAGTCTGCACATTGAATTTTTTTCGTATCCACTCAGGAAACTGCATAAAATCGCTATCTTGTTTAGTTGGCTGTTCTCCCAACTCATATTTAGCAATGCTGTAACCCGATAAAAAAGCCTGAAGACAAATAATTGAATGTCGTCCCAAGTACATTGAAGGAGCTTTTTTTATTTTCTCAATCAGCGTATATAAATCGTGCATTTTTTACCTCAATATTTTTCAAATAACTGCAAGTTTTGCAGCTCAAAATTCCTCTTCTATAACCTTAAAACTTCCCATGCCCAGTTCCAGAGTAGGAGATGTTAAATTTTGCAGCCATTCCTGCCGATTCACACCACTACAATCTATATTATCAAAAACAATTTCCTGTTCGTCGATCGTAATTGATATCCCTTGATGGTAGCCATTAGTAGCAATTTGCTGCTGTCGTCGTAAATCATAAATCACTGACCAAGGTAGGTCTTGCCTTTCTAAATCCAGTTTAATCTGTTTACCATGTAGGTTTCTGACCGTCAAGAACTCTTTGATAGCCTGACTGCATTCAACACATTGAAAAACCCCATAACGACTGGCAATTTTAGCGATATCTTCTCGAATTTCATCTAAACTACTCTGATCTAAACTCAAAGTGGAAAATTTACCTCCTATCTTTATGTACAAGTATATCTCAAAATCGCGGGCATTTGGAGAAGCAATATGCAATCATATCCAATATGCGAGATCAGTTTCATTATTTCCATGTCAGACTCCAGAAACTTTGAGCAATTCTAGTTTACCTCAAAGCTGTTCACTTTTACCAGTATTTTGACCGATCGTATAGGTGCTATTGAATGGCGAAGGATCTCGCCCCTCAAATCTTTAGGCCATTTTACTTGCCTTCTCCCTTTTTCGTTTGCGCCATCTTTCCGCTGTTTCTTTAATAGCCTCTATTTCCTCAAAATCCACCTGCATCACAGCCGTTTTAAACTCCAAACCCAAAGCCAAGCTAATATCAAGAATTTCCGTCAAACTAGCATTTTGATATTTTTTTTTCTCGTATTCCTTGATCCGTTCTGGGTCAATATCCAAAATTTCTGCTAGTTCTTCCTCACTCATTTTGGCAGCCATTCGAGCTTTAATTAAAGCCTCTGACAGTTTATTGAAATTCTCAACTACAATTTCTATCGGCTCGCTCTTGTCCCACGCCATCAATCTTTCATATTCCGCTATTTCTTCATGCAATTGATCCAAATGGCACTGGATCGAACCTCTACCTGCATCCCATTTGAGAAAGTCTTTTCTTTTTGCTTCTTCATCCCGCTCCATTGCTGCTAGAGTTTTGTTGAATTTTTCTACCCATTCTTTAGAGTATTCATACTGTAATTCATTTCCGATCATGGTTCCCACCTCATTAAATCTATTGCTATAATTCCTTTCTTATTTTTGTCTCGGTCAGTCTGAAAAAATTCAAAGGAATTTTGACCGTAATTGCCTACAGGTTGGTCTGATGGAAAAATTTCCCCTCGATACTTAGCTTTTTGGGCATTTCGATCGAAATGATTAAACAATCTAGGAGCATTGACTCTCAGATTATTCATATCTACAGTTTCACGATCGTAACAAGCATCAAAATCCTTAGGTCTTTCTTCGCTGGTAACAAAACTACCATTAATATAGATAGTTCTAGCACCCGCTGCTTTTAACTGGGTCATTGCCAGTTTCAAGCCCACTATCATGTTCTCTCTTTTAAAATTCGTACCAAATCTCTCCTCAAACTCCTCCCATTCACAAAAATGAACTCCCGGTGGTAGATTGCCGTTTTCATCGAATTCTGGAATCACTTACTCACACCCGCGCCGCAAATTAGTTGTGCGAGTCGATCGTACCACAGCTATCATTATAAACAAACAAAAACCCGGCTGCTACAAATAACCGGGTTTCTCAATCTAGTTTCTTCATTTTCGATCGACTAAATCCCGCTCATGAATGCCATAACCGGAGAATTTTGCTGCTGCTGCGCGATCGTCAAAAGCCGCTGAATTCGCTCTTCGGTAGAGGGGTGAGTCCGGAAAAGCGACTGCAAACCGACCGCCGAAAGAGGATTCACAATCAACAGCGGTGACATCGCCGGATTCCCGTGCATCGGAATTTCACGGCCGACTTTTTCCAACTTTTGCAGCGCGTTGGCTAAGCCGATCGGGTTATTGGTAATTTCCACCGCACCGCTATCGGCTGCAAATTCCCGCGTCCGAGAAATCGCCAATTGAATTAAGGTTGCTGATAGCGGTGCTAAAATGATTAAAAACAGCAAACCAAACGGATTCGGGCCTTGTCTGCTGTCCCGCGTTACCGGGCCGTAAAGCGCTCCAAATGTCAGTATTCGCCCGACAAATGTAATCGCACCGGCGATCGTCCCGGCTACTGCTTGAGTGAGAGTGTCGCGGTTGCGGATGTGCGTTAGTTCGTGCGCTAAAACGCCTTCCAATTCTTCGCGGGAAAGCAGTTTGATGATGCCTTCGGTAACTGCTATTGTGGCGTGTTCCGGGTCTCTTCCCGTGGCGAATGCGTTGGGAGATTGAGTCGGAACTACAAAGATTTTCGGCACGGGAATTTCGGCTTTGGCGCTCAGCGATGCTACAATATCGTAGAGTTCGGGTGCTTCGCTGCGGGCGATCGGGCGGGCGCGGTAAGCCATTAATGCTGCGGTATCGGAGTAGTACCAAGAGCTAAAACTGCTGAAGGCGGCTAATGCTAAACCGATGTAAAGTCCTTGTTCGTTCCCGATTAAATAATAGCTTCCTAAAACGAGAAGGCCGCTGAGAAGCCCTAGTAGAGCTGCTGTCCTGATGTGATTGGTTCCTTGCATGGGGGGTTGAGGGCGATCGCGAATTTTGATATTTTTGAGCTTGTTATTAGATTTTGATAATTTGCGGGCGCGATCGTCTCTATCTGTCGAAGTAAGTTGGGCGGCCAATAGTAGTATTTACCGCCCATCATCTCGCATTCACCTGCGTTGCTCTGCGTACCCTTCAATAAGGCGAAGCGCCTACATCTGCTGTTGAAAAAGCTATGAAGTAGGGTGCCGATATGTCATATTTTTGATGAATAATGGGGGCTTTGTGAGGCGGCGCACCTGACTATTGTGTGGTGCGGCTCTATCAGATGTACAATTTTTTGGGGATTTTTGATGGAGCCGCACCCTACCGGGACTAAAAAAATCCCTGATTCACACTACAGTGAGTTAGCTAAATAAGTTTTTTATTATATGATATAACATCGATTGAATGCTAAAAATTATGAGATTTCAACTATAAAGATTGTGGTCTGGGTCTAGCCAAACAATATAAAAAATATTTTCACTAAAAAATCCATGTACCCTACCGTATTCATTAGCAGATATTTGAAACTGGTAGGGGATATTGACTAGCTCATCTTCGTTGGGAATCCCAAAACCATGAGGCTCAGTTGTATCTTGCCATGCTATGCCATGACAGCGCAGGCTTTTACTCTGATTATTGATGATTTCTTGAGAATTCAATTGTGATAAATCCCGCAGCCTTCTCAATAGAGATGCTAGATATCTAGCATCTCTGTTGGCTAGTGAAAATTTATCTTTGTCATCCTGATAGTACCTGAAAGAAAAACTCACTCCTTCTGGTATTTTTACATCTTGACGCTTGATACTAGATAAGGATTGCTGGCGGCGTATATCTGCCTTTTTAGGTTTCTTCGATGACACGGGTTTTGTAAAAGTCTTTCATTGATTCCTTAGAAATAATAGCATGAGAAGGTTCATCTTTTGGCAAGTTACCTCTCGCCTTAATCCAAGGGTCTTCGCGGCGCACCATCAATTCCAACTCGTAAGCATCGCAAAAAAAATACTCATCGGATAATTCGTCCAAAAACTCTTGTACTTCTTCGGGAAACTCGGGTTTTTCGACTTCTTTGAGAATTGGCTTAAATCCAAATTGTTCTTTGTATTCGTAAAATAAAGTCGGGATGGTCGGCCCGTGCACCCAGGCTTCAAAATCCTCATCAAAAAGCGGTATGTCTTCAAAGGCTAGATACCATGCTTGGGCGTAGTACAATAGTTTTTGGAGCTTGTGGTTGCTGAGGTAGGAGCCTACGTCATTGGCAAACCAAATGTAGTAATCTGCTAGTTGGGAGGCTGTTGTTATTGTAGTTATTGTGGTCATATAGTTTGAGTCAATAAGTTTTGGATTCTATGATATCATAATTATCTAGTATATTAAACTAGATTACCCTCTCAAGAGGCGGCAGAGCCGCAGGATATCACATTTCCAGGCTCTGCCTGGAAACGAGATTAATGCACTTATAGCAAAGAAACCGGGTTTTTACCTAATCTATCGACTGCGACGAAAGATATTCGTAAAAAACCCGGTTTCTGACTCACATTTCTAGCACGCAAAGTAGTAGGGTGCGGATACATTGACAATCTTCAAGAAAGAGCGACAATCTAATAGCGACGCACCTGTTCTTTTTAAGAGCTGATGAAAGAAACCCAATACTTGTTTTCTGAACTATTCTGTATGGTTCAGATCCATGAAATTGTCGATCGCATTTAGGGACTTTTCATAACAACACACCCTACAAATACTCACATAGCGCACAAAGAAACCGGGTTTTTACCTAATCTATCGACTGCGACGAAAGATCTTCGTAAAAAACCCGGTTTCTGATTACCCTTCCAGATAAATGTAAATCTTAAACTACTTGCACTTGTTTTTCTGCAAGGGAAGCAATCAGGGCTTTTTGCTGAGCCTGTTGAGCTTCGTCAGCTAAAAACTCGGCTAATTGTTCTTCGATTTCATCCCGCACAATTTGGCGGTATTCCAGGAAATGCTCGTTGTGGGCGCATACTGTTAAATAGTGATCCCAAACGGCAGGATTGCGTTTGATAATGCTGAACAAATGATGCCAGAACTTCCACCGAGTTGAACGCTTGACTCCTTGGCGCCAAACTACGGTTAGCAGCGCTCGCAAGTCGATCCAACTGGGGATTCTTGATGGTATATTTGCTGTAGGTGCACCTAACATCAAGAAGTGGCGGTAGGTGCGGTCTAAGTATTTCTCAGCATCGTACACGTCAGAAAATGCTTGGACATATTCCCTGGCGATGTCTTCTAGCGGCCGCGTGGGAATGAAGTTCATTAATGTAGTCTGATTCAAATTGCCGGATTTGTCGCGCAATCTGCCTTCTTTTGCTAGTCGGTGCGATAATGCAGTGTGCGGTAAAGCTTGCAACATTCCAAAGGTTGTACTGGGAATTGCTGCTGCTTCGGCGAAGTTGACGATGCGTTGGCCTGCGCCCGGTTTTTCGCCGTCGAAGCCGATGATGAATCCGGCCATGACTCGCAAACCTGATTTGGCAATTAATTCGACTGATTCTATCAGGGAGTTGCGAGTATTTTGGAATTTCTTGGTCATTTGCAAGCTTTCTTCGTCGGGAGTTTCAATTCCGAGGAATACTGCGTTGAAATGACATTTCACCATCATGTCCATCAATTCTTGGTCTTGGGCTAAGTCGATGGATGCTTCTGTGTTGAAGTTGAAGGGGAATTTGTGTTCTATTTGCCAGACTTCTAAGTCTTTTAGCAATAGTTTGACACTGCGTTTGTTGCCGATAAAGTTGTCGTCTACCATGAAGACGCCGCGCCGCCAACCTAGGTTGTAGAGACAGTCTAGTTCTGCTATTAATTGTTGGGGTTCTTTGGTGCGGGGTTTGCGCCCGTAGAGGACGATGATGTCGCAGAATTCGCACTGGAAGGGACAGCCTCGGGAAAATTGAATCGACATTGAGTCGTAGCTGTCTAATTCCAGCAGGTCGAAGCGGGGAACAGGGGTTGTGGTAACATCGGGTTTTACGCCGTCCGATCGATAAATTCCACTTTTTTCACCGCGCGCGATGGCTTCGACGAACATCGGTAGGGTGATTTCGCCTTCGTCGAGAATCAGGTAATCGATGCCGGCTGCTTGGGGCTCTTCGGGTACGGAAGTTGGGTAGGGGCCGCCACAAGCTACGGATTTACCGCGCCGTTTGGCTTCGCGGATGATGTCTAACAAGTCTTCTTTTTGGACAATCATCGCCGACAGAATAACGAGCTCTGCCCATTCCCATTCTGCTTCGGTGATTTGTCGGATGTTACGATCGACTAACTTGAATTCCCATTCTTGGGGTAGAATGGCTGCTACTGTGACCAAACCCAGCGGTGGAAGCAGCACTTTGCGATCGACTAATTCTAGGATTTTCTCATAAGACCAGAATGTTTTCGGGAACAGGGGGTAAACTAGAAGCACTCGCATAGTATGTTAAACCTCACATCACTAAAAGACTTGCGATCTGGCTGGCGTTTGAGAGTTCGATCGACTCTCAATATTTAATGTTAAGGCTAAAATTACGATCTTGCCCGCGATCGACTATCTAGAAAGGGGCGACACCCCCTAACACAAAGATAATGGGCGCAATTTTTAGCTTGCAGTTCCCTGTTATAGTTGGCAAATGTTGATATCTTATCGTATCTCACCATTGATTGACGATAATCGCTTCAAAAGTGCCCGAATCAGGCAAAAAAGAATTTGAAATAGTAGAGTTGAATAGGATAAAGAATTAGGGACGGGCTAGAAGCCCATCCCACAAGAAAGATTGTGGGATGGGCTTCTAGCCTGTCCGATTATTGGTGCGGAGTGTACGGACTACTTTGTATTTTTATCTGGAATCCCGCTAGTTCTTAACATATCAGCAACTGTGCCGCAGTAACTCGGCAATCCAATGCTTTCGGGATTGACCAGATTTTGATAGGTAAAATGGCGGTAGCTGATACAAAATCTATCCCAAGCAGCCATCTGAATTCGGAACAACCAAATAAAAAAATCGGCAAGCCAAGGTGACAGAGTAATCCGAAAAAATATTTTTGTATGCAAATACTTGCAAGCTTGTTCGACAACTTCGTTCGCGGTAATCGCCGGATTTCCGAGTACAAAATGTCGCGGTTCCTCGGAATCGGACGGATGTTCGACTAAGTAATTAACTACTGTGGCAATGTCTGCACCGTGGATGAAGTGAAAACTGCCATCTGCTTTCAGCCAGCGAATCAAACCAATCCATTTGGCGACAAGCGGCAAACCGGATGATAGGTGAGAAACTGGTTTTTCTGCGTCTCCTCCTAATACTAAGGTTGGGTAAAGTGCGGTAATTGGAGGCACATTTGTTAACGTAGATAATTGCGTCATGCAATCGTATTTGGAACGAACATAATCTGTTCCTAGTTCTCCGGCTTCTTTGAGCAAGTTGTTATCTCTACCGAGAATACTGGCGGTTGAAAAGTATATTACTTGTTCGCAAGTCTGGG
Organism: Microcoleus sp. PH2017_35_SFW_U_B; assembly: GCF_020737865.1. Classification (NCBI taxonomy): domain Bacteria; kingdom Bacillati; phylum Cyanobacteriota; class Cyanophyceae; order Oscillatoriales; family Microcoleaceae; genus Microcoleus; species Microcoleus sp. PH2017_35_SFW_U_B. The sequence goes on along the minus strand of NZ_JAEQDE010000087.1, from coordinate 29,830 downwards.
GCGAAAGTAGTTGAATGAGGCGCAGAGTTTTGGTGACGTTGACATCAAAAACTTCTTGGGTTCCTCCCCAAGCTGTGGCTGCTAAAATTGCTACGTCTATTGTTTGCAGCAGTTCGGAATGGCGATCGATATCTTTCATGTCGCCTTGTATGATATTGATGCCCGATCGCGCTTTCCAGTCAAATTTTAGCTTATCGGGGTTGCGAACTAATAGGTAGAGTTCGTGGTTTGTCTGTTGAATCAAGGTTTCGGCCATGTAGTGACCGATACAGCCACTTGCACCCGTTATGAAAATTTTTTTTGTCATTTGCAGAAGGGGAAGGGGGGGAGGTGGGGAGAGAGGGAGAGGGGGAGAGGGGGAGTTATTGGTTTGAATTTGAGGCTTTAGTCGGCCATAGATTTGGGTGACAGTTGAGGTTTGATCCCCCTAAATCCCCCTTAATAAGGGGGACTTTGAGAATACTTGTCCCGTCTTAAAAACCGAGGTTTTGAATGCTCTTGTCCCCCCCTTCTTAAGGGGGGTTAGGGGGGATCTCCGGGTTCTATTCGTTACCAGTAGTTAACAGGGATTTTCGGTGGGGTGGGGGCGGGTTTATTTCACCTGTTTGCAACTTTTAAGGTTGTTGGTGAACCCGCCCCTACGGGTTTTTGGGGTTTGAATTCCTGTCAAATTTAAGTAGTGGGGGCGGGTTTATTTCACCTGTTTGCAACTTTTAAGGTTGTTGGTGAACCCGCCCCTACGGATTTTGGAGAATGAGGTTTTTGGGGTTTGAATTCCTGTCAAATTTAAGCGGTAACTGCGAGCAATTTGTCGGCTTGTTTGGCGGTTTCAAAGAAGAAACGCACGTTATCTTCGGGGGTTCCCGGCAATACGCCGTGTCCTAAATTGAGGATGTGTCCGCGATCGCCCGCTTTGCGAATTGTATCAAGAATTCGATCGCGAATAAACGGTTGAGAACCAAACAATACGCCGGGATCGAGATTTCCCTGAACGTTCATGTTGGGGCCCAAACGCTTGCGCGCGTCGGCCATATCAACCGTCCAATCGACGCTGACGATATCTGCGCCGGATGTAGCCATGCGTTCGAGAAGGCCGCCGCTACCTGTGACTAATAGGATTAGCGGTGTGTCGGGATGGGTTTTTTTGACTTGCTCGAATACTTGTTTTTGGTATGGTAGAGCGAAGGTGTCGTAATCCTGCGGGGACAGTTGGCCGGCCCAGGAGTCGAACATTTGCACTACTTGGGCGCCGCAGTCGATTTGATAGCGCACGTAAACTGCGATCGCATCTGCAAATTTCGACAGCAACTGATGCAGTAAAGTTGGATCGGAAAATGCCATGTTTTTGATAATCGCATAATCCTTAGAACCTTTGCCCTCAACGGCGTAGGCTGCTAAAGTCCAGGGCGCGCCGACAAAACCGAGCACGGTGGATTTGTTGCCGACTTCCGCGCGCAGGGATTTGAGGATAGTTTTGATAAAAGGCAAACTTTCTTCCGGGTTCAGCGGTTGCAGGTTGTCGATTTGCTGCTGAGTGCGGATGGGTGCGTGGATAATCGGGCCTTTACCTTCGGCGATGTCCATGTCGATGCCCAAACCGGGCATTGGGGTGACGATATCGGAAAATAAAATTACGCCGTCGGGTTGAAACGCGCGCCACGGCTGAAGCGAAACTTCGATCGCAACTTCGGGAATTTCGGAACGTTCGCGAAAGGAGGGATACTTTTCTCGCAAATCTCGATAGGCTTTCATGTAGCGACCGGCTTGGCGCATCATCCACACGGGCGGGCGGTCTAGGGTTTCGCCGCGGGCTGCCCGCAACAGCAAGGGAACTTCATTTAATGATGACATCTTAACTTTTCTCGAATTTAGATCTTTTAATGTCTTTGGTAGCTTACCACTGTGCGATCGTCCTTTTCGATCGAAAATTCGGCGATCGGCCCGCAGCAGCTATTGTCTGATGTCTGTATGTGTATTCGGACTGACGCGGGGCTCAGAAACCGGGTTTTTGGCGATAATTCTTCGTCGCAGTCGGCAGATTCGCAAAAAAACCCGGTTTCTTTGGGTTTGATGGGTAAATTCCCTACTATCTATCATTGCGAGGCACTATCTGTCATTGCGAGGAACGTTAGCGAAGCGATCTCTTATGAAAGCAATCTCCGCATCTATTTTTTCAGCGCTTCTGTTTTCTGGACTGAATTAATTCATTAATTGGTAGAGCTTGATTTGCGATCGAACTGTGGTAGTTTGCGAGGGGTCGGGAAAATGGCTGAAAATACGCTGTTTCGTTCTAACCCTCGCAGCATTGCTGGGCAAGGGTTTCAGCGAGTTTTTCTGCGGGGTTGAAGGAGTTTTGACGGATAATTTTGGGAACCCTTGCAAATCTCCCCACTCGCTGGGGAAAATAATTGAATGGAAACTTGACCCAAAAAAATCAATAGGAATATAATTAAATTATACGAACTTAAAGAGTAAATAAAGATGTTTGATTGGATTGTCAAAACTGTAGTTGATGCTTCAGGGGTAACTAGCCAGCTAAAAGTAGCTGAATGGGCAAGATTGAATCAGACTAATGCTTTTGATATGGACCCCAAAAACTACCAGAGGTGCTTACATGATTTAGGTTTAGGTGGCAAGTATCATGAACTTGAATACAATGAAAACGGAAGCCTTAAATATCAATAGTATCCATTATTTTTGGAACTGAATTAATTGCCTCACAAATTTTAGCTGGTAACCAGCAACTGATTCAGGAATAAAAAATTACATCTAAAATACCAAGATTTGTAGGGGCGGGTTCACCCAAATCTACAATGAAATCGACGGACTCAAAAACCCGCCCCCACCCATCACTCCAAGTTAGGGCGGGTTTATAGATATTGTCGATTTGAGTTACAAATCAGGGTGAACCCGCCCCTACAATTCCTCGGAAAAGATGATTTTTTCGGGCTTATCTAGTTGGGTGGGGGCGGGTTTATAGATATTGTTGATTTGAGTTACAAATCAGGGTGAACCCGCCCCTACAATTCCTCGGAAAAGATGATTTTTTCGGGCTTACCTAGTCACACAGACTCCGCCTACAGATACGCGACATTGCTCGGGACGATCGAACCTGCTATTATCATTAGATCGATCGAATCTACCATCATCCGCCCTCGCCGAATCTAAATCCCTAGTCCGCGAATTGTAATAATAATCGCCCGCCGGAACAGCCCTAGTCGGTACAGCGCAATAAGTCCCGTCTCTCCCGGTATCGTCAAATCTTACTCTTACCATAGTACGTCTGAGGCGACAGTCGATCGGATTTAAGCCAAAATCATCACGCAAAATCCGTTCTCCATCGTAGCTGCTGCTGTTACGGCCCCTATCGCTTCTGTCATCCCATCTATTATTACTAGCACGTCTGTCGCCGCCATCAATTCCCGCAACTTCCACCGTGTAGCTACCGCCCCTCGCAGCATCTTTCGCTAACACCAAAAGCTTGTAATCGCCACTGCGGGGAATCACATAATTAAAAGAACGGTCTTGGGTAAAAGCGACTTGCTTGTTGTTCCCGTAAAATAGTACCATAACGGGAGTAAAACCGCGACTTCTATCCGTATCTAAAAACACTTGAATGTTATCGCCTTCCCGCGCAGTGAAAGTATATTCTTGACCGCGCAATTCTTCCGTCGGAGTTCCGGGCGTCCACATATTTCGGAAACGGTAAATCGGGGAAGTGCGGCGGATTACTCCATCTATGCGATCGTTATTTTGTATCGATTCGGCAACCGCACTTGACGGAATCGCCGTAAGTGCCAATCCGGTAACTAGGACTGCGGCAGCAATACTGTTTAACAAGTTGTGTGCTTTCATATCAACCTCTCAAAAGTTTTAAAATCTTTTTGCCTTGTTGGCGCCGACATTTGCATACACACTCTATTTTAAATCTAATTTATGCCAACCGTGTTAACCTCACCCAACTGGACTATTTAGGAATTATCGTAGGGTGCGTCAGGGCTGAGTGTTTTAATCACAGACTAATTATTTTTCCCCTGACGCACCCTACCAACTAATAATTTCTCCCTGACGCACTCTACCAACTGACTACCAACTGTACGGTGCGTCAGGGCTGAGTGTTTTAATCACAGACTAATAATTTCTCCCTGACGCACCCTACCAACTTACAGACGTTGATGCCGCATCTAAAGTTGCGATGTATCCCCACAAATCAGCAATCCCGATTCAGCATCGAGACTCGCCTCAATTCCCATCGGTAAAGCAGCGTTAACCCCTTCATGGCCAAACGGTAAATCCGAGACAATGGGAATATTTAAGTCAAAGAGCCGATCGCGCAAAACCTCTTCTATAGTAAAACTAGGACTATCCGGGCCAACCTCGCAGCGACTAAACCGTCCCAAAGCAATCCCCCGCACCCCCGCAAAAGCCCCCGCCATCCGCCACTGAGTCAACATCCGATCGACCCTGTAAGGAGCCTCCGAAACATCCTCAAATGCGAGAATAGCACCAGTCAAATCCGGTTGATAAGGGGTGGAGAGCAAATGAGTAGCCACCGTCAGATTCGCCGGAAACAACCGCCCCGTAGCCTTTCCACCGCCCCATCCCTTACCTTGCAAAGATTGTAACGGACGGCCTTCTACGCAGTCAAAAAGTCGATCGACAGACCAATCCGGTTCCGCGCCCAAAGTCGTCAGCAGCGGCCCATGAACGCCCCAAATCCCCAATTTATCGTCATTCCACAGCAAAGCCGTAATATCGGAAAAGCCGATCAACCATTTCGGCGCATGGGAATCGGGAGTAGGAAACCCGGAATTAGCCCGATCGCCCACCTTACCTTTTTCCAAAAGTCGAGTGCTACCGAAACCGCCTCGAACACACAGAATACCGCGACAATCCGGGTCACTGAGGGCATCTGCGAGCTGTCGGGCGCGGTTTTCGTCGGAACCGGCCAAGTAGCCAGCGCGATCGGCAAAACCCGGTGTTAATTCAACTCGATAGCCGCGGGATTTCCAAATTTCCAAACCGCGTTCAAAATTAGTCAATTCTCGCAGCGCGCCGCTAGGTGCGATCGCCCGCAGCAAATCTCCCGGTTGCAGCCATTTCATATTAATAATTATCTATTAAGGTACGTAGTTGCGCTTCAGCTGCGCTTCAGCGCTCAAAGGTACGTAGTTGCGCTTCAGCGCTCAAAGGTACGTAGTTGCGCTTCAGCGCTCAAAGGTACGTAGTTGCGCTTCAGCGCTCTTTTCGTAAATATAGTAATCCTATCTAAGTTTCAAGGTACGACTACCTCTCGTCTTGCTAAACTCATTTTATAGCAAGGATTTGATAATTTCCCGAGCTTGAAAATGATTTAGGATTGCTCTTTCCGTATATAATACTAAGAGCGCTGAAGCGCAACTACGTACCTAATTCCGAATTCGATTCGGCGGAATTCCACCTTTCATACCTACGGCAAAGTCAGAATTTCCACCCCAGAATCAGTCACAGCCAGAGTGTGTTCAAACTGAGCCGAAAGCTTTTTATCCTTAGTGATAGCAGTCCAACCATCCGCCAAAATTTCCACATCCCAAGTACCCTCATTAATCATCGGCTCGATCGTAAAAACCATACCTTGTCTGAGCTTCTTTCCCGTCCCCCGCTTACCGTAATGCAAAATTTCCGGTTCCGTGTGAAAAACGCGATGCACGCCGTGTCCCGCAAAATTTCGCACCACCGAAAAACCCTGCGCTTCAGCATATTCTTGAATCGCCGCACCGATATCACCGGTACGAGCACCAGGCTTAACTTCCGCAATTCCTCTTCTGAGACATTCCTCAGTTACTTCAACTAACCTTTTAGCTACAGGTGAAGGTTCCCCAACAAAAAAAGTTTTAGAAGTATCGCCGTGATAGCCATCAACTAAAGGCGTTACATCAATGTTAATAATGTCACCTTTTCTGAGAATTTGTTTTGCATTCGGGATGCCGTGACAGACAACTTCATTGACACTAGCACACAGAGATTTCGGAAATCCTTTATAACCTAACGGAGCACTTTTTGCACCGTGGGCTAAAGTCCAGCGTTCCGCTTCGTCGTTAATTGCCAGAGTGCTGACACCCGGTTTAATCATTGGTTCGAGATGCAGAAGAAGCTGAGCTGCTAAGCTGCCAGCTTGACGCATTTTTTCGATTTCTCTGCTCGATAAAAGCACTAAACGTTCAGTTGCCATAGTTATTTTTGTGGTCTTTTGTTGTGGTCAATTAAGAGTTTATTTAACTCAATTTTACAATAGACTTGAACCAGCGTTCAAAAAGATCGCCCGCGGCTCCTAAATTGTATTCTACCTCTGCTTGTCGCCGGCAAGCACTGCGGTCAATTTTGTCTAAACGGTCGATCGCACTTACCAAGCCATTTACACTATCAGGTTCCACTAAAAAGCCCGTCAGCCCGTCTCGCACAATTTCCGCCGGCCCCCCGCGCTCGTAAGCAATCACAGGCACACCGCACGCTAAAGCCTCGATCGCCACATTTCCGAAAGCTTCCACCCAGCGCGGCGTCATCAACAATGCTCGGCACTGGCGGACTTGTTCTTGCATTTTGGTTGTTGTCAGAAACCCTAAATATTCTACCGGAGCATCCGGGTAATCTGTACAAATTTTGTGCCAATAATCCTCATCTTGCATTTTGCCCATAATTTTTAGGGGAATGCCTGTAATTTTTGCAGCCGCCACAGCATCTTCTAAGCCTTTTTCCGGGGCAATGCGGCCCAGCCAAGCTAATTTTGGTTCCGGTTGGCTGCAAAAGTCGTACAGCGATAAATCGATGCCGCCGTTTCCCACCAACTCGCACTCGCTAGCAAAGGCAAAGGTTTGGGCTTGGGTAAGGGTGCAAACTCCCAGCGTACCGGGAAATTTGACGGCGATTTGTCCGGCGATGCGATCGAACGATCGCGACATGGAGCCCATACTGATAAAATGTGCGATCGGAGTGTTAAAAAATGGCGTCAAATAAAAAGGCAACCAATCGTAGGCAAAATTAACAATCAGATCCCAATCATCCTGAACTTGGCGAGCGTATTCCCACATATTTGCCAGCACAGAATCGGCAGGCATCACAATCGGATCGTGGTAATCTTGTGTTTGGGCAGTTACTTGCAAATCCCCCGCGATTTCGATGACTGGAATTGATTCTAAGACTGAACCTGCCGGCGCTACAACTGTTATTTTATGACCTCGACGCTGCAATTCTTTAGCAATGTTGAAGACTGTAAGTTCGACTCCGCCGCCCAACCCCGAACCGAGTTGACCTACAGAAGTTGATAGGAACAATAATTTTAAAGAGTTATTAGTCATTAGTTATTAGTTATTGGTTATTAGTTATTAGTTATTAGTTATTGGTTATTAGTTATTAGTTATTAGTTATTGGTTATTGCTTATTAGTTATTAGTCACTTACTTGAGAATATTCTCAACAATCATAAGATCGATCTTTACCCGAAGATGATATGGCCTTTCTCAAAAAAAGTGAGGTATGCCCTATGCCCTATGCCCTATGCCCTATACCCATGAGTACCTCTCTCTATTTTCTCCCTCTGTGTCCTCTGCGCCCTCTGCGGTTTAATCATTCTGGTACAGCCGGATTTGATCTTACACATCCGGGAGAATCAACAACTTTCCCTAACACTCTTGCACAACAATTGTTAGGTTACATTATTTGGGAAAAATTGTATAGCATTTATCAGAAAGATGAGGTATGACTGACTGCTTATATAACCGCTTAAACGAAGAGGGCTGAAGCCCAAACGAAGAGGGCTGAAGCCCAACAACGTACCTCACCTATCTGAGAAGGGCTATATTACCCAGTCCAAAAGTATTAAGTAAAAAAGACTTACCTATGGCGAATTATTCCCGGTTGCTCTTAAAAATTTCAGGTTTAGTAACGAGAAATACAGGAATCAACCAGGAATCAGCCGCGCGCCAGTCGCAAACTAGCGTTTGATGAACTGTTCTAATTTGTGAGCTATCTTCTCTATAATTCCCTCCGAAGTATGTGTCGCCGATGATTCTGCTTCAATACGCTTGACTGCATCTTCTGGAAGATTCAGCAACTGCACTAATTTTTGATAAGCTGCGGCTTCGTCAGAGTTAATGTTTGGTTCGTCGGGAGTGCGAGAACTAGATGCAATCACTTCATAGCCGAGTTGCAAGACTAATTCTTTTTCCTCTTGAGTTTCTAGTTGGTGAATCAACTCATCAAGGGGAATATTTTGCATGATGTAATCCCGCAGTTCCTGTTGCATTTGTTGGGCGTCGTCATCTGCGGCAAACAAACGACAAAAGCGATCGAGCATTAAATTAACTTCTTCTGTTGCGAGTTCGCCATCAGCCCAGGCCATAGAGGAAACGATTCGCAGCAGGTTCATCTGGCGAGGCGTAATTGATGGAGGAGGTGGGGTTTGCATAATTAAAATTGGTGATTGCTAATGGGTTATTTGTTATGAGTTATTTGTTACTGGTTATTGCTGATTTTTTATGTCATATCCGGTGAGACAACCATCATAAAAGTCTTTTTTAGTAAGGACTTGAGTCCTTCCCGATTGGCCTATAGTTTTGCAGTGAGGACGAGCGCTCTCAGTACAAAATTTATGATAGGTAATTAACCGGACACAATCTTATTGGTTATTAAAACTAACAAATAACAACCAACAAGTAACAAGTAACAAATAACAACTAACTACTAACAATGATGTCACAAATTCGACAGAGGAACACCCAGCCATCCAGTAAAGTTTTGTTTCTGAATAGTGCTTGGCCGATCGACTGGTACGATCGAATAACGGCCGGGGCGCGGCTGGGCGAGAGTAACAGAACAAGTCCGCAGTTCGTCTTGATGAAAAACTGTCACTTCTACCGTGTCCCCCGGCTGATAGTCTTTCAGCCTCTCTGCCACTTGTTCGGCATTTACTCGAAAACCTGCGATCGCCAGCAACTCGTCTCCAGCGTCAATTCCGGCCAATTGTGCCGGAGATCCTGCTTCGACAAATTTAACCATTTGCCGCCCGTTTTCCGCTCCCAACGTCCAACCCATCCGAGGCGTTTGCTCGCTTTCATCTACCCAAATTTGTAGCCCGAAAGGTTCCAGATATTCGTTATAAGGCAACTCTTCTGTGCCGTCTACATAGCGCGCAAAAAAGTCACTCAAATCCATGCCGGCTACAGACTCGATCGCACTTTGCAACTCTTCGGGAGTAAAGCCTATTTCTGCCGTCCGCGAGCGAGCATTTAACTTACCATTTGATGTCAGATACGCAGGCTTTGCCTCTGTTCCCGACTTCTGGTCAAAATCTTCATTTTCAGGAGAACAACCGCCAAACTGCTGCCACATCAAACGCATCACATCGTCGAGCGATCGCGCGTTGCCGTGTTTAGCTCGAATCAACAAATCCAGCAGAAACGAAACTAATTCCCCTTTCAAATAATAGGAAATCTGCGAATTATCGCTATTAGCATCCCTCCGATAAAGTTTAATCCAAGCATCCCAACTCGACTCGCTCGCAGGCTGCACGTTCCGCCCCGGAGTCGTCTGCAAGCGAGTGATTTCTTTGGCAAGATTTTGGAAATAACCTTTCACGCCATAGAGACCCGCTCGAAAAGGAATTAGCAAATCGTAATAACTGGTCGTGCCTTCAGAGAACCATAAAGAAGGAGTATAATTCTCTTGTTCGTAGTCAAATATTTCGAGAGCTTTCGGTCGAATGCGCTTGACATTCCAGAGGTGAAAAAACTCGTGAGCCACCAATTGAATGAACCGTTCGTACTTGTCCTTGTTCCGAAAACCAAAACGCGAATAGTTAAGAGTGCAACTATCCTTGTGTTCCAATCCGCCAAAACCAGAGCCAGACAAATGCAACAAAAACACATAGCGGTCGTAAGGCAAACCGCCGAACATTTCTGCTTCTACCTCAATGACTTTCTTGATATCTTGAATTGCCCGTTCTGGTTCTAAATTGCCTTGTCCCCAAACTACAAGCTGATGGGGTTTTCCCATCACTTCAAAATCGTAGGACTCGTGACAGCCAATCTCAAAAGGACTATCGACAAGGGTGTCAAAATCCGCAGCAGCGAAAGTAAAATCTTCCCCAGAAACAGGCGGCAAAGTAGTAACTGTGCGCCATTCCGGCTGCGGTGGCACCACTGTCACCGTATAGCAGTTGCGCTCAAAACCGGGCAAGAAAAAGCACAGAGCCGCTGGATTAAAATAACCGTGAGTCGAGTCTAAATGATTGGTTCGTACTGTCAGTTCGTTGGCAAAAATCCGGTAGCAAACCGTGACATCTGACACTGAATTTGTCTCGATTTGCCAGTGATTTTTGCTAATCTTGCGCCAAAGTAAAGCTCGATCGCCTCCTAGCGATCGAAAATCTTGCAGGTGGCGGGCGTACTCTCGAACCAAGTAAGAACCGGGAGTCCAGACAGGCATTTTTAAATCCAGCACCGGCTCCGACCAACCCTGCACGCGCAAAGTCACTTCAAACAGGTGGGATTCAGGATTGGGCATCGCCACCGAATAGTGAATGGTCGGTGCTGTTAGTTGTCCGATCGCGCGATCGGCAGCGGACGAGGTATCCTCATAAGTGACATCGGTCATTGACTTGCCAAATTCATCAAGTGCTTGAGGTTGATCAAATGGATAGTTTGGTGCTCTGGATCGATTTTGATCCAGCCTTTACTATCTAGTTTTTCCATAATTTTGCTGGTTTCATCTAGGGCGATACCTGTCACGTCAGCTAAATCTTCATAAGGGATATTGAAGATATCTCTGCCCTCAGCAGTTTTCTGACCGTAGTTTTCTCCCAGCTCAACTAAAGTATTTGCTAGTTTAACCGCTGGCTGGCGGTTCTGGAGTTGAGAGCGGAGATTGGTTTGGCGCAGGCGCCGCACCATCAGTTGCAGCATCCGGTGATGCAATTGCGGATCTTTAAACAGGGTTTGGATAAATCGCTGAGCCGTGACACTGATCAGCCGCACGGGCGATAGAGCAAGTACGTCATTCGATCGGGGAGATTCATCAAGAATGGCCATTTCGCCGAAGAAAGCTCCCCGTCCTAAAATAGCCATTGATACAGCTCGATCGTTTGACAGGCGGCGGACTTTGACCCAGCCCGACACAACAAAATAAATTGCGTTACCCCAAGAATCCTCCATCACCACAGCTCGGCCTGGGGGATACTCATGCTTAACGGCATTGGATAGCAGCCCTCCCAAGGTTTCTGGGTTAGCACCCTTAAATAGAGGGAACAGCTCACTGAAAGCTTCTGTCTTCATGCAAACTCGCGGAGGTGGGAAATTAGATTAGGCGACACCCAATAGCTAGGGAACGATCGCTGTTTGAGAAAACAAACAATCTGTTGCTGCTACATAAGATTGACACAAAGCGAACGAGACGCAAATCTCAGACACAGGCGAAACTTACTTCGTCTCATAGCTCCTTTGACATACCTCCTCTTCCTGAATGAGAGAGGATTCCTTAACGCTTCACAGACTAATGCTTGCAAGAAGCAAGTCTCACTCAGTCTCCACGTTCGTTTTAAGTCTCCCAATGCCCTAGGTTGACTTTTTGTTTTCCTCACAAGTCAAATGCTTGTATGCCTTCAGGGTTGGAGTCAACCATTGCCCCTCTAGCTGTCTAGGTGCGCTCTCACCGTAGCTGTTTCAACGTGTCTTGAGCCTGTAGACATTTCAATTTTAATGCAAAGCTGTCCTAGAACTATGGGGTTTAAAACCCAATTCTCCAATCAGGGTACAGGGGCCCGCTTCACCTAAAATTATGGGCAGATTTTTCAATCTTAAACGGGTTTACAGGCGTCCCACTGCCTGTTGAACTTTCCCCAACAGAGCTTCTATATAATCCGGCCAGCCGATCGCGATCGACTGCGTGTGGGCCAGAGACTCCGGCTCTATGGCGTCTGCCGTCCACCTCAGCGGTTGACCTTGCAAGTCGCAACAGACCAATCCGGCTGCCTTTGCTAGGGCCAGAGGGCCGGCGGTATCCCACACTTTAACTCTACCGTTGAAATACAGGTACAAACCGGCTCGACCTTGTATGATTTCCATAACTTTTAAGCCAAAGCTTCCCAGCGAGTAAAATTCTACTCCTGGGATGCTTTGGGCGATCGCTCCGGCATAGTTTTTCTGGTCTCTGTCGCCGAGAATAATTTTACAATTGAACGGTGTCGGAGCGGGGGGTTTGCTCATAGCGATCGGCTGCGGCGAAGAGGTTCCCACAGTTTGGAACAATCCCCAATCTTTACCGCCAAAATACATTTGGTCAAAAGCCGGGGCGTAGATCCAGCCGGCCACCGGTTCCCCCTCCAACAGCAGCCCCACCATCACAGCGTAGTGCTGTTTTCCCTGAATAAATCCCTCCGTCCCGTCGAGGGGATCGATGCACCAGAGGCGCTGGTAATTTGCCTGGTAAGCTGCTCTGGAAGTGGTGTTTTCCTCCGTGATCCTGCCATCTTCAGGAAACAAAGCGCTAAATGCTGCTGATAGTTTTCCGTCTAAGTAGCGATCGATACTCGTCACGTAGTCATCTGGGCCTTTCTCGGAAACTTCAAAAGGTTCCGCTGCAAGCTTGTGGGCTTCTTGACCGCACTCTCGGATGATGTAGCGAATTTTTTGGTCTTGCTCTGGAGAAATATACATCAGGTTAAACATAAATGCTTCAGCTAACTTCAGCATAAAAGCTTAAGTCATTGGAATCGAGCGATCGACCCCTGTGACTATTTTTGACTCTTACAAGATTGGCGCCCGGGTGTCAGCCCTAGGCGCAAAAATTAATTTGACGCACTACTTATGGCGATCAGATGCTCTTCGGCGCACCCTACTCATATCGTTTCCGGTTGCATGGGTATTATTCAAATTTCCCAACAGTCAACAATCAATAATCTATCGTTTCCGGTTGCATTGATATTGTTAAAATTTCCAAACTGTCAACTGTCAACTGTCAACTGTCAACTGTCAACTGTCAAGACTCCCGTCCCGAAACCCACTTATCGCGCCATTTCACAGTCCCTTCCGAAGCCAAAACCCAGCGCCGACAAACCAAATTTTCTCGCAGCGGCGACCTTCCTTCCCGCAGCAGCGCATACTTATAAGAAATCAACTTCCCCGCACTTTCATTAAAAGGAATTTCCCCAAACCAAGTATTAGTATTGATATACTCCAGCGGGTAAGCCTTACTAATATCCCAATTCCCCAATTCAGGACAATCTCCAACCACCACAATTCTTTCCCCAGGCTGACTTTTAACACTGTTAAGCTGAGCCCGCACAATAGTTTTCCCCTTAACTCGCTCTCCCACGCGGCTAAAAATCATTACTTCGCGATCGCCCAACTCCAAATTATACAGCATCCCGTCTTTAACTTCAAACTTGCGGCGCGATAAAACCTCCGTATGCTCTCCATCCGGCAACTCCGTATCAACCGCTTCAACAGTCACAGAATCGCCCCGATTCATCGCCACAAACACCACAGAATCGCGATAGCGGCGGACGTAACAATAAACATCAGCAGTTAGATATTTTTGCCACTGACTCCCCATCGAAATAGCAGGATTCAGCCGCCGCAACCCAGACAGCAACCGCACATCGCGGTAAATCGGCGAATCAGTATCCCACTTTTCCATCATCGGGCGGTTGTAAGGGTCATTTCCCCCTTCTGTATCATCGTGCAGGTACTGTTCAGTACCGTAATAAAGGCACGGAATGCCACGACTTGTCATGATTAAATTTATCGCCAACCGGAGCATTTGTCGATCGGCATTCAACGACTGAAACCGCGGCATATCGTGGTTGTCAATAAAAGTAATCAACTCCGTCGCCCCGTAATAGCGGTGATCCAAATTCAGCACATCCTGAATTAACTGAAATCCGGCTTCCGCACCCTGTCCCAATACTTCTCGAATTGCCACGCACAGCCCAAAATCTAAAATAGTCATCCCCGACTCATTGACAAATTCCACAGAAAGGTCATTTCTAGGATCGCTGTAAATCCATTCCCCAAAGATGAAAACATCAGGTCTATGTGTCAAAATATCCGCAGTAAACTCTTGCCAAAACCAGATCGGCATATGCTTAACTGTATCAACCCGCAAAGCATCAACACCTCTATCTAGCCACTGTTTAATTGCTGACTTAATGTAACTGCGATAGGCAATATTGTTTTCATTGAAAGTAGCCAAGCCAGACAGTTCGCAGTTTTGAACTTGCCATTCATCTTCCCAATTTTGGACTTCTCCATAATGGTGATACCAGTTATCTTTGTCATCGTTAAAGTCAGCTATTTTGACACCATCATCGTAAAGCTCCCCTTTTTTTCCACTAAAATCTGGGTTGCTGTGATTGCAGACAATATCGAGTACAAGTTTCATTTTTCGCTGGTGCAACTCGTCTACTAATTTGTCAAATACGGTATCTTTAGTTTCTTGTGTTTGGTTGACAGAAGGATTATCACCTTTAGCAATAAATCGGGGATTTAGTCGTTTAAAATCTTTTGTCCAGTAGCCGTGAATCGCAGCTTGTTCGACAAATAATGCTTCTACTTGCTCAAAAAGCGGAGTCAGCCAAACTGCTGTAACACCCATATCTTTTAAGTAGTCGAGTTTGTCGATAACTCCCTGCAAGTCGCCGCCCCAATATTTGCCCCAATCTTTGCCTTCTGGATCGTAAAGTTCTGGGTTTGGGCCTGCATTATTTGCGGAGTCGCCGTCGTGGAAGCGATCGACTACAATGAAATAAATTGTTTCTTGGCGGAATTCAATATCTCTGGTGTACAGGAATTCTAAATCGAGTTCGGTTTCTGGCTTAACTTCTTCTACCAGAGAGTCAATTTTTTCTTCAGATTGGGTAGTTTCGTATTGAGATGAAGTTTGATTGGGAGTGACTGGTGTCATGAGATTTATTTTTTATACTGTAAGATTGGTCAGCTATTGGGAGTGAGAGTCGGAGATAGCTTTTCCCTCTGCCTGACTTTTACAGCATAATACGTAATTTACTCGTTTAATAAAATCTTCCTCTAGACAGATGGCAGAGTCGTCTATAGGTTCATAGTCAGGACTTCAGTCCTCTCTCGTTGGATGAGGACTGAAGTCCTCACTACAAACCAATTTGATGTAGTTTGTAGTGAGGACTTCAGTCCTTCCTTCCTATTCCTCCCGCAAATTTTCGATATCTTCTACACTCAAACCAGTAGTTTGACTAATAGTTTGATTGTCAAGCACATTGAGAAGTTGCCTAGCAATTTCCAGAGCCTTTTCTCTCATTCCTAGCGCGAGTCCTTCTTCTCTGCCTTCTTCTCTGCCTTCTTCTCTGCCTTCTTCTTGCCCTTGTGCGAGTCCTTCTTCTCTGCCTTCTTGAATTCCCTTTCGCAAGATTCCCTGCTGATCCATAATATACCTCTCGCGATCTTCTAAATCTTTCAACTCTTCAGGATTCAAGTTAGTTTCATTAGCAATCGCAAAAGCTTGTTGTATTTCCGAGACATTTTCCATTGTTGACGGTACTACTTCCAAACTGGGGGCATTTTTCATAAAATAAACCCACTTGTCAGTCAAAGTTTCCAACTGATCCAATTGTTTGTTGAATTTCGGCAATTCAATAAATATCATTTCCATTCCTGGATCTGGATACTCAAATAAACGCTTTTTCTCCTTGAACACAAAGTGAGAAATTACTTCTCGGTCGTTTTCAAACATTTCAAAATCTGTAATGGTCAAAGCAATTACAGGTTTTAACTTAAAGTAACCTTCACCGCGAATCAGTTGAGTAGAGTAAGTTTTTGCAGCATTATAAATCACCCGCTTCGCAAAAGATGCCACATTTAAAACTTGCATTTCGATAATTACAGTTTGACCTAATGCAAGCTTTGCTTTGACATCCAGGTAAGACTCTTTAAGATATGAGACTCTTGATGGTAAATACGGATCGATAATTTCTAAATCGGTGATGGTGGGATGGCCTTTGTAAATTAGGGCATTGAGAAAGCTGATCAATATTGGTTTGCTTTCCTTGCCACCGAATATTTTTTTGAAGGCGAAATCGGTTTTGGGGTTAATGAATCTCATGGTGATTTTTCTCTATTTCTTAAGAATTGAACGAGTCAATCTATCGAGCAATGACAATCAAAATATTTTAAAATTTGCTGGCGGCTGTGGGTATAGCTATATTTTACTATATGGCGATCGCCCAATCGAGCACAGTTCACAAGCTTAACATTAAATAGGACGATCGCCCTTTCGCTCGGATCAGCAACCAGAGCGCCCGCCCCAAGTCAACTCCAAGCCTAACTAACAGAAGCCACCTCCTCAACTCCCGCCTCAGAATGCTCCACCCGAAACACATTTGCGTTCAGATTAGCAACAATTTGTTTCCCCTGTTGCGTCAATTCTAAATAGCCGATCGCATCCTTGACATACCGATAAACCACATTCCAATAAAACTTAGGATACCCCTCCCGCAAATCCGCCGGATTGCAATACTTCAACACCTGATTTTGACCAGTCTCCTCAAATTCATAAAACAGCGCAGTCACCTTTTGCAAATATCGCGGATCGCTCAACTGACCAATTAAATCCGCCGCCCGCACCAAACCCGGATAATTCACAGTATCTTGATAGTCTTCATCCCGAGGAACCGGGAAACGAGTTAACTCAATATTCTGCTTAACCAGGTTGGCATCAATCAGTCTGTGACCCCCAAAGCGTTCCTCAACAAACATCTTTCCCCGATCGACATGATAAGGGGTCAAACTCGCATCAGTCGCCCCTCTCGGTAGCGTTAAATTCGTGTCACCTATTCCCGTCGCATACACTCCTAAATCTGTTCTATCTTGCCGACAAACACCCTTGACATACCCGATATCGTGACACAGCAAAGCAATGTGGAAATGCAGCCAATGTTCGCAGGAAACACCGCCCTCGCGGATGTGCTTCCCGCGCAGAATCTCTTGTCCCACCAATGTCACTAAAATAGTGTGTTCCACATTGTGGTAAAGAGCATCGCTATTAGCAATATTTTCCAAAGCCATATCGGCTACCCAAGCAATAATTTCGCCATAGTCAGATTTGAAGCCACCGTAGGTGTGCCGGTAGCCTTCAATTAGCCGATTTACAAAATCGTTAATTAGCAGTTCTGTTGCGTTAAACATATTCACTTCCATTAGGCAAAGTAATTTGTTAAATTATTGTTATATCTGTTGTTTTCGCTGCTACGGTTTGATATTATTGTTGACTTGACCGTAATGATGGAAGCCCGCTGTAATTTAAAAGCATCCAAAGCATCCACTGATATTAACGATTGTGGTCTAAATTGGCGATCGAACAATTGGCATAGTGCTGCACCCATAAATAATTGATAAGCTCTACAGCATTTAAATTGTATATTTCAATGCCTAATTAAAACGCCTCAAATGCTCTCCCCCTGTTTACCCGAAGAGCGAAGCTGTTATAGGTCTCTCCCCCTCTCCATCGACTATCATAGACAATCTAGATGCACTACGGTCGATCGATCGGCGATCGAGGTATGAAACCCCTCAATCAGCAGTACGGCGTTACATCTTCCCCGGATACATCAGCCAAAAACGACAGCGAGCGAAAACGCAACCCCACTAATTCTTCATATACAGGATTTAGCTTGCACATCGGGGGTATGTGGAAAAAATGGTGTCCGAATAACTGGATATTTCTCTCAAAAGGACACCGTGCGGGTATAACTTGGCACAACCACTTAGCTATTTGCCGATCGCCCACTGCAATGCTATCAAACCAGTGTCGCACTGGTTGAACGAGGATCTGGCCAAAACTTAAGTATCGGCACTGATTTTTAGGTAAAATACTTGTAGTCGAGTTCATGATTTTCCTCAGTAATCCGGATTAACAAAAAGTTATAAATCACCCTGATTACATCATCAACCAAACCCACCGTTATCCCAGTGACGTGAATAATTATTTCCTGTGACACTCGCGGCCCAAAAATGTGATATATAAAGTTCATAGTTGTGATAGTAAGTCCGCAAAAATGTGAGACAGATCACCGCCTTTACCCGCTAAATCCTGTATCCTTAGAGGTATATAAAAAAATTACATAAGTGGTAACTGCCGGCCTCTACTTTACTGTACTTACCTGCCATATATTACCCGGTCAATTAACTAATACAAGGTTTCAGGCAATGATTAAACAAAAATATAAATATGCCGACCTTTCTCAACGTCCCCACACAGATACCGTGCTGGAAAAACTCCCTGTAGAAGTTAAGGAGTGGGCAGAAAGCTTGCCTTGGAACCAGCGACGCTACGTTTTGTCCCTCTCCTACATATTGTGTGCATCTACTCCCGATTTTCAAGCCAAATTTTTAGATGAGTACACAGCCGACGGCTTAGTCTCAAAAATGTTTGAAGATGTAGATACTCTACACCGAGTTAAAGAGTATTTAATCAGATTCCGAGTCAAAAAAGAATTAAACGAATCTGATTTAAGAAGCTACATCAAACAATTTTATATCCACTCATCTCAACAAGCGCTCCGGGAAACAGACCAATATTTAGAATCTGCACTGCGTTTCGTATTGAGTACAGAAGAACGGAATAATGTTTTTAACTACATTTTGGGTTTTGAATTTATTAAAATTGTGTTTCAAATGAGTTGGTTGCAACACGAAAGATTAGCCAGACTTCAAAAAAATCAGTCGCAGTTTATTGAAAGCTATATCAAGCCAATTCAACACGCACACAAAATTAATGCCATAATTGTACCGAAAGATGAGAGAATCTTTTTTGCTAGACGCGCTTATTACGTTCAACAGCCTAACATTTCTTACACAAAACTTATCGAGTTAGTCATGGCTACTTTTACTACAGAAATGGTGACTCACTGCGGATTTTCGATCAGCCGCCACTCTCAAGCTATGCGCTTTGACTGCGATTACATTTACGATCCCCAACCAGAAGAAGCAAGATTTCCTACTGACTTGCAATTTATGAATTGACTCTACGCAGTAAAGTGTATGCTCCGCGTAAACCCTAGGTTGCTTTTTCTCTTTACTTTTAGTTTCGCGTTGCGCCCAGGATAGTTTTTGGAGCATCGGACTTCTAGTTTGCAGTTTAAAACCGGTTGTTCAGCCTGACTTTCTCTAAAATGGGACGGCTTTATCAATTGGCCTTACGCTTGCGTTTGTTCAATTTCAAACCAGCTAACTATCACTCCCGCTAACGGAATAGCCAGAAATATTCCTAAAATTCCTGTCGCTCTCGCGCCTACTCACAGTGCAAAAAATACGACTACCGGATTGAGGTTAAGCGGATTTTGCTTGAGTCTCGGATGAATAAAGTTATCTTGAAATAGTTGACAGTTGATAGTTGACCTGTGACAGAAAGAAGAGGGAAGAAGGAACAGCGAAGAGGGAAGAATGCAGTGCTTTCTCACTTCTGTCTGTGGTAAGGGTGGGTTCTGTTTACGATAAGTACGA
The DNA here is from genome assembly GCF_020737865.1 of Microcoleus sp. PH2017_35_SFW_U_B. Classification (NCBI taxonomy): domain Bacteria; kingdom Bacillati; phylum Cyanobacteriota; class Cyanophyceae; order Oscillatoriales; family Microcoleaceae; genus Microcoleus; species Microcoleus sp. PH2017_35_SFW_U_B. The sequence continues at coordinate 10,329 of NZ_JAEQDE010000087.1, read as the reverse complement.
TCGCGCCCCGAATGCCGCATCAAACACAAAGGCGATCGCACAAACAGCCTTTGACACCCGAAAACCGCCTCGGAAACTCTTGGCGGTGCCAGCATTTGCCGCTTTGGGTGCCGCAACTAACACACAAACGCTCAAACAAAGCTGGCGCCCAAATACCCGGTTTCAGTCCCAGCCTCCAAAAATTTCAACTCTGCCTTGTGGCAGATAGTACGAACAGCTCAATTTTTGGGATACTAGAAATTAGCACTCAACTTAGCTGAGGAACAAACGTGCTGCTATCAAAAGGCTTTGAAGTAGAAATGTATACCGGCACGCCCGAAGGTGAGGTTGTCGGTCTCTCCGATCGCATAGTCGCCGATCTAGAGGGATTTGTGCGGGAGCCTGATAGTCGCAATGTGGAGTACACGACGGCCCCGCTGTGCAGCTACGATCGCCTGCTGTGCGCCCTAGTCAAGCCGCGAGTCCGGCTGCGCGAGTATCTCAAACAGTTGGGCGACTATACCTTGCTCCCGGGAAGTACGCTATCTCTCGGTGGGAGCGATCGATTTTACCGATCGGATCCCAACAACCCCTATCACACCTACATCGAGCAAACCTACGGCACCAAAGTCGTCACTGCCAGCATTCACATCAACATCGGCATCTCCGAACCAGAAATGCTGATGCGCGCCATCCGCCTCGCCCGCGTCGAAGCACCGCTATACTTGGCATTGAGCGCTTCTTCCCCGTTCCTCGACGGCGAAGTCACGGGCTATCATTCTACCCGGTGGGGTTTGTTTCCCAAAACTCCCGCGATCGTCCCCCTGTTTGAAAGTCACAAGCATTACATCCAGTGGACTGAAGAACAGCTAGAACTCGGCAGTATGCAAAACGTCCGCCATTTGTGGTCTGCTGTGCGGCCAAATGGCGATCGTCGCCCCTACTGTCTCAACCGCCTCGAACTGAGAATTTGCGATCTTGAAGTCAATCCTCTGGCTTTGTTGGCCATCACTGCCTTGCTAGAAGCTCGTATTTGGCAGATGATGGAAGACCCCGGCTTAGACCCCTTAGCACTCAGTACCTTACCGGCCGCCACCCGCAATCAAGACTTAGTTGCCCTCACCGACGCCAACGAAATTGCTGCATCCCGGCAAAGTTTGGATGCCGAACTCACCCACTGGCAAGACGGCAGAAAGATTTTGGCGCGAGATTGGATTGAGGAAATTTACCAGGAAGTCTGGCCGATCGCCAAAAAACGTGGCTTTAGTTGCTTTCTCTCGCCGCTCAAAAAGATTCTCCGGGAAGGCAACACCGCCCAACAGTGGTTGAAACTGTATGAGGGCGGTTTGGATGCGCGCACGATTATTCTGCAAGGGATTGATGGCATGGCTCACCAGGAATGGGAGCTGGAAGACAATTTGTGCGGCCAGTTAGTCGCTTGAACAGTAGCAGTGCAAAACAAATCAGAATATTTAATCAATGGCAGCCGGCACCTGTTATAAATAAAAGCTATGAATAGTATCTACCTTTGGGTAGATTTCTAAATGTGCCAATAGCTGTATTTTTTGCTTTGATAGCAACTGCCAAGACGTGTTTAATCGCTGAAACCATTGCTATCCTTGGGGCGATGGGGGCTGTCAACTGTCCCAGGTCAACTGTCAACTGTCAACTGTTTAAAGCTTCATGCCCCAACTTGTCTTGATTCACCCGCAAATTCCCCCGAATACTGGCAATATCGCCCGCACTTGCGCTGCCACAGGCACGACATTACATTTAGTCGGCCCGCTGGGGTTTGAAATTAGCGATCGCTACCTGAAAAGGGCCGGCTTAGATTATTGGCCCTATGTCAATCTCCACTGTCACGAAGACTTAGCTGCTTTTGAGATATTTCAGCAGGAGCGAGGAGGGCGAACGATCGGATTCAGCACTGGTGGACGATGCAGTTATACCCAATTCCAATTTCAGCCCAGCGACTGGTTGATGTTTGGCTCAGAAACTGTCGGCATTCCTAAATTGGTCTTGGATGCCTGCGATGCCACAGTTTTTATTCCCATGAGCCAGCCTGGAGTCAGGAGTTTGAATCTCTCTGTCAGCGCCGCTGTAGGTTTATTTGAGGCTAAACGACAGTTGGGCGAACTCGGATAAATCGCGATCGACAGATACATACATATATAGATATTTAATAGCTGTCGGGTACAACCAACTTTCGCTTTAAATATAAGAAATTTGTATCAAAGCGGTGAAAATCTAGATAGCGGAGATTAATATATTTTATTCATCCAAAAACAGATTGTTATCAGTAATACCAAATTAGTCGCTGCGAGGATGTAGCCACAAAAACAGAGGATTTCAGCGATTTAAGGCGCCAGGGATCGCCTGATTGTGCCTGAAGGCTATTGATATCTAGTGAATATACGGTTGTAGGTTGTCCGGAAATTAGCATAGAGTCGGACAATAGGTGAGAGTCTTAGCCTGTGCGGGAACGGATATTTTATGTATTCGTTCCAACTATTGCGGTGTAAGGCTTGTGGGGTGTAATTGCAGCGGGTTTGACCGAGAATTTAAAAAATTATTACGGTTCGAGCTTGTCTAAATTAAAAAAGCAAGGTAATCTTGCCTAAGCACGATCGCTTTCAACAATCAGAATATTTTTGGTTGTTGATTTAAATTCAGCGTCATGCAATCCCTTGAGTGTTTCCAAGGACAGTTAGCGCTTCTCAGTAGGAGGTCGTTTTTTTGAAACGAACATATCCCCAAAAAAATAAGCCTGTTCAGGCTAGTGAAATCGACAGAGACGGTTCTGCGGAACCGTCCAAGCAGACAACGCTCAGCACAGGCTCCTTTCGCTCTCTCGCCACGATCGGGCTGGCAATATCGGTAGGTGCTTCTGGCATCCTGCTGCCGAGAAACGGAGACAGCGCTCGCGCGTCTGAACTCACACCGACAGCAGAATCGACCGTTGAATTAAAGCCTGTATCGACCAACGGGCCCGCTACCACCGGACAAGTTGACGGCTCCTCAGCCGAACAGGCAGGGGTTAAGGTTCAGCAGGGACAAACCCTTTGGGATCTGTCTCGGGACTATGAAATTGAACCGAAGGCACTAGCAACTGCCAACGGCATCAAACCCGATACCGCACTCCAAGTCGGCCAAGAACTCAGAATTCCGGAGGCTCTAGAAGCCTCGCCACAAGAGAACCCTGGCAATACTGCCACAGTCAATCCAGAACAAAAATTAAATCTAACTGGCTCCGAGTCGTTGGATAGTGCAGCCCAGTACGGTCAGTCAACGGAAGCGCCAGATATGGCGACGACTGTACCGACGCAAAGCTCGATCGACAGCCCGAACGCAGACGGGGCGATCGACAGTTTGAAAAAACAGGAAAACCGCACTACAGCATCAGGTCGGCCCCTGTTGGACTCTGAGGTGGGACCAAATTCATCTACACCTGCTGTACCGACGCTGGCATCCCCGGAATATGCCACCTCGCCAGCAATTCCTGACCTCAGGGCCACACCTGTAATTCCCAATGCCTCGGTGGGTCAAGCAGCATCGCCCGATCGATCGTTGGAGTTCATTGAACAGTCTCTCGCAACACCTAGTTTGCCCTCCGCTGTGGTAGTGTCCCCAGCAGGCAGTAGCGCAGGGCCAGCCCAGGGGCTCTACAACGTGCGCCCGGGAGATACGTTAGATGCGATCGCCTCTAATTACCGGGTATCGCCCAAAGAGCTGATCGCCATCAACAAGCTGGGCAATCCCAACTTGCTGAATGTCAATCAACGGCTGAAAATTCCCAACGTTCGGTCAAATAATCCAGCGGTGCAGGCGGCAGCATCTGATTCTGCCTCTAACTCTACATCTGTCTGGTCGGCGACTTCGGTTCCCGCATCTTTGAACCCCAGTTCGTCTACCTCGGAAATAACCAGTGCTGGCGTTGCAGCACCCGCCCCAAAAGTGGCCGTTGTCTCTCCCTTGGCGAACTTGGAAGGTCTGAACAATATTTCAGCGCCGATGGTTCCCAAAATTAACAGCATTCCGCTAACTCAAGTTTCTCAAACCATTAGCGACAACAGAAAGCTGGAACTTCAAGGCGAACCAACATTTACAGGTGCCGTTGACACCAGCGCCCTGCCCCAGCCAGCAAGTGCAACTGCTACCAACCTCGCTGCTGCATACCCGCAGCCTTTCGGTTTGCAAAATGTTAGCGCCCAGGGTTTAAATCCCGCTCCCACGAACGCTGTAATTGAGTCGAATGCGGAGGATCTACCCACCGCTACCGCTCTCAACCCTTATTCCGAACGCTTGAGAGCAGAAGTTGTCAGACTGCGAGAGGAATATCGCGCCGAGCGCAATTCGATCGGGGCAAATGCGGTTTCCCTGGCTCCAACTGAGGGCCCAGAAGCGAAACTCGCCTCCAACCCGTCTGAAGAACTCCCAAGCGTCAATCCCGACCTCTACACCCCCGAATACGCTGGAGCGGTGCAGAATGAAATCGGCAGACCGCCGTCGAGAGGGTGGTCCCAGGAAGTTCAGAAACAGCAGCAAGAGCGTTTCGATCCCGCTCGTGCAGCCGAACTGCAACCGATCAACCTAACGCCTACCTCTACTCAAGAACGGCCGGTGGTAGCAACTGCTCCTTTGGGTTCCGAGGGTTATGACCCCCTGAGCAACCCGTCTTTGGGACGCATGGTTTCTCCAGAACTGCCTCCACTTTCGGGCGCTGATACTTATCTGCCTAACGGCGGCGGCAAACAGCAGTCGGCTAACGGATTGATTTGGCCGGCTAAGGGCGTTCTCACTTCTGGCTACGGCTGGCGCTGGGGACGGATGCACAAGGGAATTGATATTGCAGGGCCGATCGGCACGCCAATTGTGGCCGCCGACAGCGGGGTGGTTACCTATGCAGAGTGGAATGACGGAGGGTACGGCTATCTGGTGGAAATTACCCATCCAGACGGATCAGAAACGATCTACGCCCACAACAACCGAATTTTGGTTAAAAAGGGTCAGCAGGTCGATCGCGGCGAACAGATTGCAGAAATGGGCAGCACCGGCTTCAGTACCGGGCCGCACTTGCACTTTGAAATCCATCCCGCCGGACAGGGTGCTGTCAATCCAATGGCTTTTCTGCCTAACGATACGTCCAGTGCTTCTCGATAACGACTGGTCTCAAGTTATGGGTTTTGAATCATTACCAAAACTCATAACTTAGATCGGAAGGTATTAGAAATTCGGTTGTTGGGAATACAGACATACTTCCACCTACCGTGCTACGATGGTAAATCGTGAAGTAAGTTTGGCTCAGTGGCGCAGTGGTTAGCGCAGGGGACTCATAAGCCCAAGGTCGCAGGTTCAAATCCCGCCTGAGCCATAATTTAATGGAAAAAATCACGCTCTCTATTTTGAGAGCGTGATTTTTTAGACTTGCCGAGAACATACTTGTAGTCGTTATGAGTATGATATATTTGTAACAGTTCGTAAAAAAGGAAACAAAATCTATGACAAGTGAATGCCTCCGGGTTGGTCAAGCTGCACCCGATTTCGCAGCAACAGCCGTAGTGGATCAGGAATTCAAGACAGTTAAACTGTCAGACTATAAAGGCAAAAAGTATGTAGTCCTGTTCTTCTACCCCTTGGACTTCACCTTTGTGTGCCCCACAGAGATTACAGCATTTAGCGATCGCCATGAGGACTTCAAAAAAATCGATACCGAAATCCTCGGCGTCTCCGTTGACAGCGAATTCTCTCACCTTGCTTGGATACAATCAGACCGCAAATCCGGCGGCGTCGGCGACCTCAACTATCCTTTAGTTGCTGACCTCAAAAAAACCATCAGTTCCGACTACAACGTCCTCGACCCAGAAGCAGGTATTGCCCTCAGAGGTCTGTTCATCATCGACAAAGAAGGCATCATCCAACACTCTACTATCAACAACCTTGCCTTCGGCCGCAACGTAGACGAAACTCTCCGCACTCTGCAAGCTATCCAACACGTTCAGTCTCACCCCGATGAAGTTTGTCCCGCTGGCTGGCAGCCCGGTGACAAAACCATGACACCCGATCCAGTTAAGTCGAAAGTATTCTTTGCTGCTGTCTAACTCGATCGTTTTGAGTTGTAGGGCGGCGCCTGTGAGTGCCCGCCCTCGAAACTTTCGGTGCAATGCCCAATCCCTCCGCTTCGCTTCGCCCATTGCCCAATGCTCAATTCCCCATTCCCAAATTAGCAAATATGCTGACTTCTACTGATTTTAGCGGCTTGTTAAATCAGCGGTTTTTCCAAAATTTATTGCCTGTTCCCGCGACTAATGTTCTGAAGCTGGGACAGAGGACACCAGATTTTGAATTGCCGGATATTAATAATGGCAAATTAGTGCGGCTGTCGAATTATCGGGGCGATAAGCCGGTAGTTCTGGCTTTTACGCGGATTTTTACTGAAAAGCAATATTGCCCTTTCTGTTTTCCTCACATTAAAGCTTTGAATGAAAAGTGGGAACAGTTTGCCGATCGCAATATAGAATTATTGATGGTAACCAGCACCGACGACAGGCAAAGCCAAATAGTTGTCAGAGATTTAGGCTTGAAAATGCCTCTGCTGTCCGATCCAAGCGTAAGAGTGTTTCGGGCCTATAAAACCGGTCAGGCTTTGGGTGCTCCTTTGCCGGCTCAGTTTGTTTTGGATGCAGAGGGCAAACTCCTATTTAAACATTTGTTTTCGTTCATAGACCACAATGCTAGTGTGGAAACTTTGCTGAAATCTATCAATAAGTAAGAACACGGCAATTCTGGCTCCAATGCTGTCTCCTAATTTGGAGTTTTTAACCGCAGATACACGCAGATGTACGCGGTTATTTTTGGGTTTTGCGATCGATACTTATTGTGCCAATTTTCAGGGCGGAATACTCGGATGTTCGATCGGCAGAAATCTAGGCTATAGCTGGAATGTAGCTAGTAGCAGTTTAAGCCGATGTCGTCTCCTAAAGGTCGATCGAGCAAAATAGAATTCAGCGTCTTAGCGTCGCATCCTGAGTTGTTGACAGGTTTAGATGCGTGGCTGCGGCTGGGTTTGATTTCGCCCGCTGAGGTTGAGCAGTTGTGCCGACAGTATTTAGTCTGCCCGATACCCGAGCCCGCTGTAGCCCTTTCTGAAATTGACGATCGCCAGAGTTCTCCTATTTCCGAACCCAAAGTACCTGCTCTAGCAACACAAAAAGCATTACCCAGAACCACAAAAAACGTTGTCGAGCGCGCAGAAACTCCTCAAACCCCAACTTTTGCCTCTCAAATTTTGCAGTCCCTCATCGCCGAAATTAGCGTCGTGTGGCTGTTGTTTTTAGGAGTGTTCATGGTAGTTGTCTCCTCAGGAGTCTTGGCTGCCAGTCAGTGGGAAAAATTTCCGGCTGCCGGACAATATGGAGTTTTGTTAGCTTATACTTTAACTTTTTGGGCGATCGGCAGTTGGGCAAAAAAACAGCCTAATTTACACTTGACTGCTCAAACTTTGCAAGAAGTTACCCTGTTGCTAGTGCCGATAAATTTTTGGGCGATGGACACCTTTGGATTGTGGAAATATCCTTGGGATTGGGCAGTTGCCATCGTCGCCGCATTTATTTTGACTTGGATAACGCGCAGAATTATTAAAGATCAGTATCAAAGTTTGTGGGGGAAAAATGTAACTACCTCGATCGCCCTAAATCACTTGGGATTGAGTTATTTGCACTGGGGTTGGGGATTTCCAGGCTTTGCCCTAGCTGCGGTTTACTTGGGTACGGTGGGAACTACTGCTGCTACAGTTTATCAAGTTCAGCAACAACGGGTACAATCTATCACACGCGGGGGAAACACTGAAACTTCCGCCGCTGCTTTCAGTTCCAGCAGAGATTTTCTGACTTACAGAAAAGCCGCTTTAGTAGCTTATTCTTTGGGAATTTTACTGGGTCGGGCGATATTTGTCAAGGATGTCAACATCCATGAAATGGGTTTAGCTTTGGGAATTTGTGGCGTACTGTTAGCGTGGCTAGATTGGCCGCAATCCCTTGCATCTGGAACTACTAGAAACAATATATCTAACGAGCCAAATCCCGGCAACTTTTTTAACTGGCAATTAGCCGGAGGGGGTTTGTTGGGTTTGGGGTGGCTGGTTTGTTTTCGCGAAATTCCTCTACAGGCGATCGCCATTAGCGCCTTGGCTGTTTGGTTTTTTTATAACCGCTTAGTGCGGTTTTGGCAAAAGTTGGATTTGCTAATGCTTTTCGCCGTTGGACTTCAAAGCATTTGGCTGGTTTGGCGAGTGGTTCCTTTAGGAATTAAAACACAATTTGTTGCATTTTTAACTCAGCTTACCAACTCTGGGCAAACTCCTTGGGCTTTTTGGGGTGTTTTGCTGTTGCCTTATTTAATTTTAACCGTAAGTGCGGCGCAGTGGCTCTACCGATCGCGAAAGTTTCCACTTGCCCATTTTGGCGAAAATCTTGCTCTCGGTTTGGGCAGTGTTTTAACTATTATTAGTGTAGTCAATCCGTTTTGGCGATCGATCAATTTATCCATCTCTACTTTAACCCTAGGTTGGATCGCCTGGAAATACTTAATTCCCGATAACTCCCCGCGAGTTTTGATGCCCGTTTCTGCTGTTGATACCAAGGGAAATCCGGCATTTTGGGTTTCGCTGACTCACATTACTGGTTTGTGCGGCTTCACTTCGGCAATTGACTTGTTTTTGCCAAACCAGAGAGACTATGTTTGGGCAGGAATGTTATTGATATTGATGGTGGCTGAATGGGGATTTTTTGTCTGGATGAAATCTGCAAATACCAGAGAAAGTTCTGCATTCTTTCGCTGGCATCCTGCGTTATTCCAAAGTTCCTGGTATCTGGGATTGGTGTTGGCAGGATTGAGCTTTATCTTGCTGTACAGTAATATGCACTCTCAGTGGGGTTTGATGTGGCTGGCGACTCCTTTGGCTTTGACTGCTGTTGCTAAATATAGTGAAACTTCGCACAAACAACTTGCAAGTACCTTGAGTTCGATCGCGCTAATAATCGCACAATTTCTGATTTTTGACTTTCCGGTATACAGGTTAATGGGTTTGGGTTTGGCTGCGCTGTTGATGTTCGTCAATACTTACTATTTAATTGAACAACCAGCGGCTGCAATACAAGTCGGATTTGGCTTGAGTTTCGTAGCTGCGGTAATTTATCAATTAGGATTTTTGTCTGGTTGGGCTTGGGGAATTGCTGGGGCGATCGCACTTTTGTGTCTCTGGTTGCTTCGCAGCACGATAGTTCGTTATTTTAGCACGTTGCCTGAACCTTCGACCTTGGCTGAAATTTACGATCGAGCTTTGGATGGTTGGGCAATCTTAGTCACCAGCTTGCTGTTGACAAACATCACTCTTTATTCCTTTCAACTCTACGATTCACGCAGTACCTTGAGTTTACCAGCCTCTACTCAAGTGTTGGCTGCTACTTTGGTAACTGTGGCTGCAATTGTTTTCCGAAGTTTGGGCCAACTTTCCCCGCTGGCAATTTATGCCTTGGCTTGGAGTTTGGAGTTGCTGACAGCAGTCGGTTTGAGCTTTATTGGACGCAATATGATTAATTTGGCAGTCGCGAATATTGCCTTGGGCTTATCTACGCAATTGTTGGGCGATTGGTGGCGGCGCCGCAACCCCGATTATCGCCAAATTTTACCCAGCATTCACGTGATACCTCTACTTTACGGGGTATTGGGCTTGATTTTGCGATCGGACACCTTTACCAATAGTACAGGTTTAATCTCGTTAGGTGCGTCTTTAATTGCGATCGGCATTGGTAGGCGGCAGCAAGAATTTAAACCTTTGGTTTATTTGGGATTACTTGGCGTGTCAGCTTCCGCCTACGAATCCCTACTATATCAACTTTCCCAAACACGAGGAGGATCTTTTGGCGACGGCTTAATTGTGCTAGCAACTCTCGGCACAACATTAACCTATATCTATCGCATTTTATCTCCTTGGTTGAGCAGCTATTTACATTTAACCAATGCCGAATTAAAAATATTCGCTCACCTGCACTGGGTTTTAAGCAGTATACTCCTGATTTCAGCTTCTGGCAACTATATTAAATCCGGGCTAAATTTAGGATTAGTCACTGGTACCCTCTTAGTGCAATATGCTTTCTTGCAAGGGCGAAATAATCTCGATCGCCAATGGGCAGAAATTTGGATTTACTTAGGCTGGCTAGAAGCCTTTGGCATCCGGCTTTACTGGATCAATACCAGGGCTATTTCGTTCTAGACAGTAGACAGGGTTTAGGTTTAGAGTTTAGAAGTCGGATTCACCCTAACTTATGATTTATGAGTTCCCTAGCAATTGTA